>JBCCFC010000873.1:0-5995 GCA_039029935.1 Chloroflexota bacterium | reverse complement strand
CGACCATGGTCGTACCACTTTTCGTTCCAGATGGTCCGTCCAATTCGTCCAAAAAGCAATAAAAAGTTTCTGGATTTGCTGTTTCGAGGCCACCTTTTCAGGCTCCGCCACCCGAAGGCTCATTCATGGGTCGTCGCTATGTAGCACCGACCGTTCACGGCGGTGTGGGTTTATACACATTTAATTTTTGAACTCTCATCATTCGGTGGCTGCTAGGCGAAGTCTGCTGAAGCTAGGCTAGGGCATACACCCCTAACGTGATTCATCACGTTTCGCATATCAGACTGGGAATTCATTCCCAGGGTGGTCTGCCCCGTATTATTGGGCTGGATTTACGTTTCATGGGGTGTAGGTCGCGAAGGAATGGGGATAGAGTTCAATGCAGGAGCCAGCATGTCTGACAAACTGATAAGTGAAATGTCTTATGACGAATTTATTTCACTGATAAACGATTATATTGACCGTTCATCTCAGCAAACTGGAGAAATACCCACAAGTAGCTTCTTTGAGTTGCTATTCAATCAGGATACACACGGCATTATAGATACGGTCGAAACGACCAACAAACCAAATAATCGCCAAAAGGAATAACAGATGTCTTCAAACAACATCAACCCGCAAAACGTCTTAACCGCATTTCAACATCTATCCGACCAGTTACCAACACTGATTGGCGAGTCGGGCTGGCAAGCGGTCGGTGAAACCATTCAAACCCATGTGGCGGCATTGGCGCGGGCAGAGGATATGACAGAACAGTGGCTGCACACAGCCCAACTGATGGAGGCCATCGCGCCCTATGCCGAGGCACGGACCCGTGTGCAGACCGAACTCTATCAGATGGCCGAGGTGCGAGAGGCTGTTCACCCGCTGCTTATGGATGCGGCCAAGCAGTCCAGTCTCAATGATGTGGATGCGTCGCAAGTTGAACAGGTGTTGAATGCGGCGTTACAGGTGATTTCAGTGACTGAATCTATCCCCGATGAAGAGGCCTTTCGCACGGTCGAAATTGACAAAGGCGGTGTGGATGGTGGGAAACTCGTCCGCGCCAAAAACATCACACTGGATTATAAAAGCTTGCTAATGTTTGGCGCGGGTGCGGCCATCAATCTGGCACAGCCTAATCCTCTGCTGTTGACCCTTGGTGTCCTCGTGGCGGCACTGGAATTACAGAACTTGGCCGAAGTCTCCATCAACGAACAGGAGGCCACCGTCTTTTGGGGGCTACTCCATGCCTGTGGACGTCCCCATCATCCCGCCAAGGAGCATGAGGTGTTTGCCCGCATCAACCAAGAGCGCACTGCGTATGGGCTGGACGAGTTGACCGACAAAGAGATACAGACTTCGCTTGCCCTGCTGACCCGTTTGGACATGGTTGAGCGGGTTGACGGGCGTTATCCGATGTGGCAATTTGTGGAATCGTGTCGGATACGGGCATGATAGGGTTTCCAAACATTTGCTTTTCTATTTTATCGCGCTGCCGGGTGATTCAATTCCCAAATCTTTCATCAGTTGAGGAACAGAGGTTTGCCGGATAGCAGCCAAAAGTGGCGAGTTTTTTGTCCTCAGGATGTGCTCATTCTAACTTAACATATCATCCCCCGCTTACTGGCAAGGCCATGCGCAATCGGATTCTCACCAACCCAACGCTCATCCACAGGCTCAGACGCACGTTGATAGCGCGTGTCGGTCGAAATCCTGATACGATTGGTCTGGTTGTCCATGCTGGCGTGCATGGTATACATGCCAAAAATGAGGACATCACCCTTTTTGTAGTCAGCCGTCAACCAGCGTCGCTCAAACTTGGTGCGGGTGGCGATGGCATCTTGTGCATAGGAGCCACCCTGCGGTTGTTGCCATTGTTTGTCTCCCGCTTCGATCTCGGTGGCATCATCATAATTGGTGCAATAGGCATCCACATCAAGCTGACCATAGGTGGCTTTGACCTCATCCAATTGATGCGACTTCTCCAAAATCATCAGTCCCCCCATCTCTAAGGGGACATCGCCCAAGGGCGTCCAGCTTGTCAAGAGTTGCTTTGTGCCTCGCCCCATAAACACAATGTCACAATGGGGGCTGGTCGCCGTCTTTTCCCCCGGTGCTTTGGCACGACACCATGTATAGTCAAAATGACGCACGGCCTCACCAAAATCGTGTTCATAACACGCCATCATCGCCCCATCATAGAGGACCTTTAATACAGGCGGGTTGTCCTTGGCAAGCTCTGGCATAAAGGCTCCCTCATAGGCTTCATGGGCAACCCCATCCATCAACGGAAAGGCGGGGTCGAGATAGCCCAGCGCATCAAGTCGCGTCATCGTGGCATGGCGCGCCGCTGCAACTTCCTCACGGTCAAGCAGACCGGGGAGATAAAGATACCCATCCTCGTCAAAACGGCGATGTAATGCTGGGGCATCCGCTAGCACATCGTTTGATGCCCGTAATTCACCGAACGCCTGTGGCGAACTATCCATTGGTTGACCTGAAAAGGTCGGTGATATTGACATGTTCATGCTTGGTGTCAACTCCTTCAATTCTTGAACTTTTGTCTTCACATTGACAACTATCGTAGATTTCAGTATCATACCGTAGAATGAGCAGATACTCAACCAACGCCAAAGAGGACACCAATCTTGTGGTGCTTGATAATGCCAGAGAGGTGACTGCGATCTCAAAAAATCGGGGTATAACTTGAGGTGACAGTTGAAATGATTATAGAAATTAAGTTGGATTGATGATGTCTCAATACCACAATCCTTCTATTTTGATAGTGAGGATAATCAATAAGGACGTTTTATGACAGACACACACCAATACAACATCACATGGACAACACCCAGCGAGGATGCCAACGGCTCCATGCCCCTCGGCAATGGCGACATCGGCCTCAACGCGTGGGTTGAACCAAACGGCGATCTCCGCTTCTACATCAGCAAAACCGATAGTTGGGGCGATAATGGTCGTCTGCTCAAGGTGGGGCGCATTCGCATCATGCTAGAACCGATGCCATCACTGGCTTCCTTTGCCCAAACTTTGCATCTGGAATCAGGGACGATGGTTGTGCAGTATGGTGCGCAGGTAGAAGGTGCGTCAGGTGACGAGGCAGATGATCCTGTCACCCTCCGGCTCTGGGTTGATGCCAACCAGCCTCTCATCCACCTAACAATAGACAGTGCTCGTCCTCGAACGGTTACCGCGGCTATCGAGATGTGGCGCACGGACCCCACCACCTTGCCCGAAATTGAGATCAGTGACATCATGCTGGACCGCTCACAGCCAAACCATCAACACGAACCGACTGTGGTCGAGCCAGATACTCTGCTGACGCAACAGCCGCATCGCATTGGCTGGTATCATCATAACCGCAAATCGGTTGGCCCAGCCTTGACCGCTGAACAGCAGGGCTTGTCTGCGTTTGAGCGACCTGACCCCTTGCTTGACCGTATTTTTGGGGTCGTCATTCAGGCGGAGAACGGGGTGCGTGTGGACGACCACCATCTTCAGTCATCAGCCGCAACCACGCACACCTTCCAGATGCCTGTCTTGACGCAACATCCGGTGACGCCTGAGCAGTGGTTAGACGGGATTGAGGCGATTTTGGTGCAAAGCGAGCAAATGTCTTTGGCGGAACAGCGCACGGCCCACGAGCAGTGGTGGCAAGAGTTCTGGGCGCGGAGTTGGATTCACGTTACCAGTCCAGCGGGTGATGATGATGCGACCTTTGTCAGCCAAGCGTATGCCCTTCAGCGGTATCTGCAAGCATGTGCGGGTCGAGGGGTCTATCCCATCAAGTTTAACGGGTCAATCTTCAATGTGCCTTATCCCGACAAACCCGGGGATGCCGATTATCGCCGTTGGGGTGGTGGCTATTGGTGGCAAAACACGCGGCTGCCCTATTTTAGCATGTGTGCAGCGGGTGACTTTGAGCTGCTACAACCGCTCTTCCAGATGTATGCCCGTGATCTGTTTGACCTTTGGCGGTATCGCACTCAGACGTACTTTGGGTACGACGGCATCTTTTTCTCCGAGTGCGTCTACTTTTGGGGCGATGTCTTCACCGAATCGTATGGATGGGGGCCTTTTGCCGAGCGCGATGACCCCTTGCAGGAAAGTGGCTATCACAAATGGGAGTGGGTTGGCGGATTAGAGTTAATCTGGCTGATGCTGGATTATGTTGACCACATTGACGATCACGCCTTTTTACAGGACATGCTCCTGCCCTATGCAGAACAGATTCTGATCTTTTTTGACCATTTCTACCCCACCGATGAGGCGGGCAAGTTGGTCATGCACCCCTCTCAAGCATTGGAAACGTGGTGGGAGTGTACAAATCCCATGTCCGAGGTCGCTGGGCTACAGGCAGTTATCGCCCGCTTACTCAACTTGCCAGATGCGCACATAAAGCCTGAACAGCGCAATCGTTGGCAGGTTCTGCAACAAAAAGTGCCTGAATTGCCTATCCACGAGGTAGATGGGACCCCGATGCTGGCACCAGCCGCTGTCTTTGACGACTTGCGCAATGTTGAACACCCCGAACTGTACGCTGTCTTTCCGTTTCGCCTGATCGCCTTTAATCGACCGGATATCCACTTGGGACTGGCCGCGTTGGAACACCGCAACCCACAAGGTCACTTTGGTTGGCGACAGGATGATCTGTTTATGACCTATCTTGGTTTGGCCGAAGAAGCACGTACTGCCTTGGTCCAGCGCGCCCGTTTACAGAATCACGATGCGTTGGCGAGTTCTGACCCTGAACGCGCAATGCCCAATCAGTCTCGCTTTCCGGCTTTCTGGGGACCAAACTTCGACTGGTTTCCCGACCAATGTCACGGCGGCGTTCTCGCCACGACGCTCCAGACCATGCTGCTCCAATGTGATGGTCAGCACATCTATCTCTTTCCTGCGTGGCCTGCGGATTGGGACGTTGCCTTTAAGCTCCATGCACCCTATCAGACGATCATTGAAGGTCGCTATGTCAATGGTGAGTTGCAGGGTTTAACCGTCACACCGCCGGAACGAGAGGCGGATGTGACGATTGTGTTGAACGGGCAGGGGTAGAGGTAAGCCATCATCATGACCCGCCATTACAGTCGGCTAGACATACCTCGTTGTGGGCGGATATAAAAAGGAAAACAGCCTATGACAGTAAAAACGCAAAAAGGCAAAAGTCACGCGTAACAGCAAACGCCCCGCCCAGAATGGACGGGCTACGTCAGAGGCGATCATTGCTCGTAGGCCGTCCTTTTAGGGCGGTGGGCTTTACTCATGTGTGACTTTTGCCTTTTTGCCATTGCTTTAGACTTACCAGAGAGTCTATATCTGTGATTACAACAATAGGAGGAAATATGAAACTCGCAGGGAAAGTTGCCCTGGTAACTGGCGGTGCCCGAGGTTTGGGACGGGCCTATGTGCTGCACCTAGCAAAATTGGGCGCAGATGTTGTCGTCAACGACGTGGACCTTAACGCCGCTCAGGAGTTTGATGAGGAGTTGGGTGCCGCATCGGTGATGGCCGAAGTCGAAGGGCTGGGGCGGCGTGCCTTGGGTATCGAAGCCGATGTGACGGATGAAGATGCGGTCAATGGCATGGTAGAAGAGGTGATGGGTACCTTTGGTCGACTGGATATTCTTGTCACCAATGCTGGTGGGTTTCTGAAACCACCGCCCCAACACTCAGCCGCAACAGCGCCGTCGGAGCATACCCGTTTTATCATGGATGTAAATCTGACTGGTACGATCTTCTGCTGCCAGGCCGCAGCTCGACCCATGATGGCTGCTCGTTCGGGTCGCATTGTTACTGTCGCCTCGCAAGCGGGCATGTGGAGCGGACGGGATCCGAACGGTATGTCGTACAAAGTTGCCAAAGCTGGGGTAATCCAATACACCCGCACGCTGGCCGCGGAACTGGGTCCCTACGGAATCAATGTCAACGCAATCGCACCGGGGTATATTCTCTCTTCCCGGGCCGTCGCTGGTGGCAGAGACAAAGGGGAAATTCG
>JBCCFC010000872.1:0-6008 GCA_039029935.1 Chloroflexota bacterium | reverse complement strand
GTCGGACGCAAGGCCACGCCCCTACGAATCAATTACCCTTTTTCAAATGTAATTCGTGGATCGATTAGCGGATAGGTTAAGTCAATAATAAAGACGGCGGTGGCTGTCATCAAAATTAAAATAAAGACAATGCCCTGAATCATGGTATAGTCGGAATTAAGAATGGCCTGGTAGAGTAGATAGCCCGTGCCAGGGTAGGAGAAGACATACTCAACAAGTGTCGAGCCACCAACAATACCACCAAGACCGAGTGCCAATGCTGTTACTTGAGGGAGAATCGAGTTCCTCATGCCATAACGCCAGAAAACGCGGTTAGGCTGTAATCCCTTGGCCTCTGCCAGAATCATATAATCCTCGCCGTCGTTGGTAATCATCATCCCACGCATCCCCAATGCCCAGAAACCCATCGTTGTTACCACCGTTGTCAGGGCTGGCAATGTGCCATGATAGATGACACTGGTAATAAAGTCCCAGTTAAATCCTTTTTCTAACCCGCGCCCATAGGCTCCGGCATAAGGGAAGATGTCTGTCCAAAATGCAAAAAGATATAAAAATAAAATGGCACACATAAACGATGGGATGGCCGTCAGCATCAATGTCATGGGTAATATGGTTTTAGCCAACTTCGGTGTGCCCCGCCACGCAAGCAACCCTCCAATTAGGTTTCCAAAGACAAACGAAAAAATGGCGGAGAGAGCCAACAACCCAATGGTCCAAGGCACAGCTCGACCTACTAGATGCTCAACTTTACTTGGAAAATTAAAGAGCGAATAGCCAAAATCAAAGACAAACAGATTGCGTATATAGTTTGCATACTGAATATGCATTGGACCGTCTAACCCAAAGCGCGCACGCCATGCCTCAATAATCGCACCGCTGTCTTCGACATAGCCTGCCTGCTCACTCATGCGGGCAACCATCGCCGCAATTGGATCCCCTGGTGCTAAACGAGGGATAATAAAGATTAATGTTGCACCTATCCAGACCGTCAACAAAAACATGCCAAAGCGACGGACAACATATCCAAGTGTCAATCCACCCATCAAACGCCCCTAAAATATCTTAAATTAACTGTGTAACGAGTCGTAATATTGTAATATATTCTCTAACAAAATTTGAGGCGATAATCAATAACAAAAAACGATTATCGCCTCATCCCTCAAACTGAGGAAGTGAAAGGTATTTGTATTGTCACCCTGTCACCCCCTCACCTTGTCATCCTGTCCCCTATTCAGCAGGTTCCAGTTCATGAATCATCATGTGAACACTCTGCCACCAGTTAGGCGGATGCATGTAGTTGTCCTCAGCAGTCGGCCAACCAGTCCAGTAGGTCGTGTCAAATGGAATCAACTTGCGAGCTTGAGAAATAGGAATGACTGGCAGGTCTTCCAACCAGTAACCCATTGCTTCAACGAAGAGTTCGCCTACACGTGGGTCATCCAATGACAGTGTACCCATTTCTTCGACCAATGCGCTATAGGCATCAGCGTTCTCGCCGCTCCAGCGCCAGCGGTTGCCGCTTGCACGTTCGCCGACTGGAACCAAGTGACGTGTACTCATGGTGTCCATAGACGCCCATGGCTCGTTGATTGAACCACAAGTCTGCCAACCCATGCGAGAGTCAAATGTACCCATTGCGTGGTTGTCGCCCCAGATGGAACCAGCTTCGTTCAGATGAACAGCGTCGATACCAGCAGCTTGGAATTGCTCAACCAAAACCTGTGCGATACGTTGCTTCTCGATGAATGCTTCGTGCGTCGTGATCTGTAGGCTCAGGACCTCGCCATCACGTTCCCAATAACCATCACCGTTCTTGGCGTATCCTTGGCCTTCCAAAAGTGCATCGCCAGCAGCAACGTCTGTTGTCTGCATGCGTTGGAAGTTCTCATTGTCACGCAGCAAGTCTACATATGCGTTCAATGGTGGGTAAGCAACAAAGAAGTGCTCAGACTTGATTGTGGTGTTCTCATAAGCGATCTCGATGATTTGGTCACGGTCGATGTATGAGTTCAAAGCCCAGCGCATTTCTGGAATGCTCCAAGGCTCGATAGCCAGGTTCAGCTCAAATGTGCGTGAACATGGGTCTAGCCATGCATAAGGAGCACCATCATGCCAAGCAGCAAAAGCGTCGCCAGTCTTGGCCTGGAGTGCTTGGAATGCACCCAATGTGATGTCCTGCAAGCTATCCATTTCGCCGTCAGCCGCTACAGCCGTGCGAGTTTCCTCTGGTCCGTAAGCAGTCCAAATCATACGCTCTGGTGCTGGCATACCATCTTGGAAACCAGTTTCTGCGCCCCACCAAGAATCACGGAGTACATAGCTCCACTCAGTCTCGGTTGCATATTCAAGCGTGTAAGGACCAGTGGCAACAGGCCAACCTTGCTCTGCATCATAGAATTTGAATGTGAGTGGGTCCTGTCCTTCCCAGATGTGCTGCGGTACGATGTTGATACCACCCCAAATCTTGACAGAGAAGAAGTCCAACAAGAAGCGTGGATTTGGATCGGTCAATGTGAATTCCAATGTCAGGTCGTCAACAACCGCAACACTGTCAATCCATTGATCAACCTGTGAAGAATTGTGCAGTTCTGGTGCATTCTCTTTGAGCATGTTGATTGTGAAAGCGACATCGTCAGCGTTGAATGCTTCGCCATCGCTCCATGTGACACCCTCACGCAGAGACATGGTCCAAACATCCATGGTTTCGTTGCCGACCATTGCTGTGCCCAACCACGGATCAATTGTACCCGTTTCGTAGTTGAGAATGAACAGTGGCTCAGACATGACCTGATGATAACCGCGTGAGCGTTTGTCGCCAGGAACAAATGGATTCCACAATTCTGGGTCTTCTACACGTGCAGATGCGTCCCAGTAGATTGTGTCTTCACGTGCGATTTCGCCGTCATCGTCCATGGCTTCTTCGTCCATGTCTTCTTCGTCTGCTTCCTCTTCCATGGCTTCTTCGGCTGGCTCTTCGGCAGCATCACCTGAATCGGCAGGTGCTGGTGCTGGCGCAGGACATGCAGCCAAAACCAATGAAGAGATGAGCAACATAGCGATCAACAGATGCATTTTTCGTAGCTTAAGCATACTTGTTGACTCTCCTTTCAATATGGTTGTTGAAATTGATAAAAAGTTTGGTGATAATTTAAACTGATTGAATTAGTTACTTGATATAAGCAATAGGATTTACCCTCAACAATACTGCTAAATCATCACCATGTTTGGTAGCTTTGTATATATGGTAGATAGGTACTGACAAATCCATGTGGGTTTACGAAAGGTTTTCAATTATTTTCTTCTGCGAGCAAGATTAACGTTCCCTTACTTCATTCACTTTTTCTGTTGCTCATAGAAGATTGGATGCAAGCGGTTAAGATATGGTTATTATAGACATTTTTTGTCGCCATTTTGTACATTGTGCAAGATGTTCAAAGGGCTTTATCCATGATGCACAATACTATAATGTAATATAATTCATTTGTGATAATTTTGTCAAATGCGAAAGATGGTAAATGCACAATAAGCCGACGTTTGACATGCAAGTCACCTGTGTTAAACCATGTCTATCGGATATCACAATTGGCAAATTATCCCTTAAGCCCTGTAAGCGCAATGCCTTGTACAAAGGTTTTCTGGAGGAAGAAGAAAATCAAAATAACGGGCAATGTAATCAAGACTGATGCTGCCATCAGTAGACCCCACTCCGCACCATACTGCGAGCGATATTCGTAAATGCCCAGAGATAGCGTGTACATATCCTGATCACTCAAATAAATCAACGGCCCCAGATATTCGCGCCATTTGGCAATAAATTCAAAAATCGCAACGGTTGCCAAGGCCGGTTTGGAGAGTGGCAGAATAATGGCCCCCCAAATGCGCAGTTCGCTGGCACCATCAATGCGCGCAGCCTCGGATAACTCCATTGGTATTGTCATGAAAAATTGACGGAGCAGAAAGATATATAACGGAACCCCAAACCAATGCGGAATAATTAATGGGTAAAACGTACCCACCCAATCGAGTTGTTTAAAGACCAAAAAGAGCGGAATCATGGTGACTTGGAAGGGCAACATCAACATCGCAATGGTGAGGATAAAGAGAATGTTGCGACCCGGCCAAGGGATGCGCGCAAGACTGTAGGCGACCAATGAACAGGAAAGCAGTGTCCCTATGGTGGCTGTACCCGCAATCGTGAGTGTGTTGCGCATATAGAGGAAGAAGGTTGTATATTGAACTGCTTCTGGATAGTGTGACCACATGAATGGGCTGGGTATCCATATGGGTGGGAATTCGTAGAACTGTGTGTCTGGCTTGAGCGAAGTGGAGAGCATCCATAAGAAGGGAAGGAGGAAGACAAATGCAGCGGGAATTAATGCGATGTGAATGAGGAGATGACGGAAGAACCCTCTAACCTGCTTTTGCGTAATCAGAGGTCTTCTTGACGGTGACACCGTTGGTGCATCCTGTGTCCTGACAGTCATGTTTATGAATCCCCTCCCGCATAAAATACCCACATTCGTGCAGAACGGAAGATAACCAACGTGATGCCCAGCGTTATCAAGAAGAGGAGCCATGCCATCGCCGATGCATAGCCCATTTCAAAATAATGGAACGCGTTTTTATATAAATAGATCGAATAGAAAAGTGTGCTATTGGCGGGGAATCCTGTCCCGCCTGTCATAATATATGGAATATCAAAAAACTGTAATGCGCCGATGAGTGATGTGACTAAATGGAAAAAGACAACGGGTGTGAGCAGTGGCATGGTGACATGGCGGAACTTGTGAAGAAAATTGGCACCATCAACCGAAGCGGCATCATATAAATCCTGTGGAACATCCTGTAGCCCGGCCAAATATAAAATAATCTGTTGACCGATAATCCACAACGCCAACAGAATTAACGTCTCCCTTGCCCACGCTTCACAGGTGAGCCAACAAGGACCACGCACCCCAAAATATCTAAAGGGCGTTTCGATTAACCCGATTTTTGGCGTAAAGATAAATATCCAGACGAGGGCGAGCGCCACCTCTGGAACAAGCGTTGGCAAAAAGTAGATGGTGCGATAGACGGCTTGGAAGCGTATCTTGGCATTAAGCATCAGTGCCAGCCCAAAGGCAAAGATGATGGCAAGTGGAATCGAAACGGCTGCAAAATAAAAACTATTGTAGACGGCCATCCAGAATTCTTCATCTTTCAGAAAGAGTTCCAGATAATTGTCAAAACCAATCCACCTTAAATTGTTAATCGTCACACCGTTATATTTTGAAAAACTATAGACAGCCGAGGCAATGGTGGGGTAGATGCGAAAGACCACAATACCAATGATCCAAGGCATGGCAAAGAGCAGGCCGTTGATCAAATTACGATGTTTTTGTGACAATCGAAAGCGAGGCTGACTTTGAGGTGGTTGGACCTGCGGACTGATTGATTGGGCTGTTGCGGCCATACAAATCTCACATTATGTAGGTATCGAAATATCCACTCGTTAGAGGTCTCTTAGATTGGTCCAATGGATAAAAGAATGCCCCCATTCTTTCATCCATTGGACCAATCTAATGGCTCGATACGTTCTCGACCAACGAGACTTAATTATTTTCTCGGTTTTACTTAACCAAAGAAGCCGATTTCTTCCAGACCTGCATTGATTTCTTCATCAATGTCTAGCAATGCCTGCTCTGGTGTCTTCATGCCGTGTGGAATTTCATCACGGAATGCTTTGACCTGCAAGTCCCAGAGCTTGCTGCCCAGAGGTATTGGTGGCCGTGCGTGAGACACTGGCAACAAGTCCATAAAGACTGCATGGAGTGGGTCTTCTGTAAAGAATGGGTCCTCGGCAGCGGTCTTAATGGTTGGAATGTGGAATGTGTCTTTGTTATACTTCAACTGGCCTTCTGGACCACAAAGATAGAAGCATGCATCAAAGGCGGAGGCAACATCTTCCCAGCCCGTTGGCACAGCCCAACTCCAGCCACCAGCCCAGCTTGCATGGGGTGCGGGACCAT
>JBCCFC010000871.1:0-6012 GCA_039029935.1 Chloroflexota bacterium | reverse complement strand
TTGAATTATTACACCATAAAGCCGAATCATGTATCGCTCGCCTGAAAAGTACGCGTCCAAGCATCATCGGTTTTACGCGCTTGGATATGGCTAAGGATTGATACCGGAATCATCGTTGCATCTGCACCGGAATCGACCAACCCTTCAATCTCGGTTGACATGCCTGACTCGCGGCCTATCAGTGTAAAAGAAATGAACGGATATGCAGGTACACCATGTCCTGGCTTATAGTCAAACATGGCGATAGGGTTTATCATCATGACGGCTCCACAAACCGAATAGAACGAAAATGGAACTCCCGCTCAGGCTTTTCTTCAACAGGCCGCATTAGCACAAATTCGTCAGGATATTTCTCATCAACCCGTTTAAAGAGAGCTGAATAATCAGTATCGTGATCCACCAACTCCCCATTATAGATAGCGACATGTTCTCCAAAATATTCTTTCAACAATGTTGGGTGAATTTTGATATATGCATCTCTTTCACGCTTAGAGTCCTTATCATGAGCTGTAAGAAATCGTTGTTCGTCTCTACTTATATTCGGTTTTGGGTTTAAGGGCATATCTTGTTTGTCTTGAATTTTAGCGTCATTGGCAATAACAAATTCAGGCAGTTCTTCTTCTGACGATATGAACTCTGCACTGCCATTATTGAATAAGCTATATCTATATTCCAAGAATTTCACAATGATATCTTGCGGACTACGCTGCTCACTTTGCGCAATTACATTGGCTTGCTCATATAGTTTCTGTGGAATTGGAATATTGACTTGTGCTTCCATCATATACCTCCAAATATTTCACCAAACTGTCAAATCACGATAACTTACAGTTTACCTCCAGCCATGCATGGCGTATAATTTATCTCAACGTCGTCGTACACACTGCGTATAGGCAAACTTAACCATATCCAATAATCAAGGAACGTTCACATGCAATTTGAATCTGAACAACTGTCATTACCCAAAGCCATCCTCTTACATCTATTGCCAGGCGCAGTCATCACCGTCATCTTCATCATTCTCGCCACCACCATGCGATCAGCCAATATGCCCGCACTCTTCTGGCTCGTCATTGCTGTCCCGCTAGGTCTAATCCCCACTGAATTCGGCTACTTGCTCTATCTAGGCAAACAACGCAATGGCTCCTATTCACTGGATGGGTTACTGGCCTATCACCCCAAAGACCAGCCATTAACTTGGACCCAATATCTTTGGATGGTTCCAGCGACCTTTGTGGGCATGTTAATTCTGTTTGGCATCATGGGGGCGGGAGATATGATTATCCTTGAGGCAGTCTTTGGTTGGTGGCCCGCTTGGTTAAACATTGAGCAGATTGACTTTGGGGCATTGCCACAATCGCAGTTCCTACCCATTGTCATTCTCACAGTCATCTTTGCCAACCTCGTTGGTCCAATCATCGAAGAAATCTATTTCCGGGGCTATCTGCTTCCCCGTCTTTCACACTTTGGTCGTTGGGCCAATCTACTAAATACATCCCTGTTTGCACTCTATCATTTTTGGACGCCTTGGCATTTTATCCAGCGCGCTATTGGGTCGCTGCCACTTGCCATCGCTGCCAAACGAGGGAATCTCAGAGTAGCGACGATTACACATGTATTGGTCAACATGATTGGGTTTACGTTGACTGTGCTGAGTATGATGGCACAATAACGTCCTATCCTAGATTATCTATATGCTCTTGCATCTGCCGTTGTGAAATCTTTACATACTGCTCGCCAATGATCTCATCCATCTCTGCTTCAGTTAGCCGAATGCGCAGAATATCCAACGCATCCTCTGGGGAGCGGCCATAGGCAAGTTTTTTCTTGCCGTTTTTCATGTCGAACAAATACATATAGTGTGGATTGCTAAAGCTACTCATTCCTTTACCTTTCGCGTAAGTTCTATGCCTTAATTAATGTACCTTCATAGAGGCTTGAGCCATAATTAACACTGCTCAACCCTTTATTGATTTCACCATCATATTTACCTGCCAACAGTTCACGGTAGAACCCGTAATCAATGCCCTTGACCTTTTCATCATCAGGGAAGCGGTGATAGTTGTCTTTGGTCATCATGCTCTTGCCTTCAGCAATAAGCTGGAAGCCAAGTGCGGACCCTGGATAGGGCGCATAGAAGGCGATGGACGGCATCACGCGCTTCATTCGTTTCAACATACGCATGGTCTTGAAGGCGTCCTCGTGGGTTTCACCGGGAATACCAAGCATGATGTTGGACCAGAAGCGGGGTGGGTCTTCGCCACGTGCTTCAAGCTCATCACCCAGTTTGTTGACCAAGTTGATGGCAAAGTAGTTGTCCTCTTCGGTGCATTCTTTGTTCAACATGCGCAGAATGCGGTCGCTGCCCGACTCAAAGCCGATGGAGATGGTGCGCCAGTTGGTCTCGCGGACCAGTGCCTCAAAAAGGTCCGGCCATTGGCGCACGGTATCGGCGCGGCCAGCAGCCCAATAGGTCCAACGTTTGTTGGCTTTGCGTGGATAGAGTTCAATCCATTCTTTGAGCCACTTGGGGTTTTGGAAGAACATGGAGTCATGGATGACGACCGAACCCACACCATATTTATTGTCAAGGTAGTTGAGTTCATCAATCACAGCCTCGACAGGGCGGCGCCCCATATTCGGGATGTACGAGTTCTCGTTACAGAAAACACATTGCCAAGGACAGACACGGCTGGTCAACACTGTCGCGACTGGACCTGGCCCCCAGCCGCACTCCGGTTCGAGCGGCCAGCCAAAATTTTTACGGATGCGTCGTCCCACTGGTTTGGGCCAGAGTGTGCGGTCAATCATCGGCCACTCAGCCATTGAACGTGCGCCAATGCCTTTGGTGACACGGGCAAATGCATCTGGGTCTTGTACCAATTCTACAATTGTCTTTTCGCCAGGACCTTGAACGATTTTATCAAAATGATCCACCGCCTCTATCTCATCAGGCGCAACCGTCGCGTGCATCCCGCCTGTGATTACTATGCCCTGTGGGTTGACCTCTTTGAAGATTTGCGCCGCTCGATTTGCTACAGGATAGGTGTAACTGCGCACATTCATAATCATCATGTCATAACCACGCACCTGTTTATAAAGCTGTTTCCAATCGGTGATGGCACGGGTGGAGGCGAGGTCGGTCATGATGCCTTCTTGATGCATGATCGTCCGTAGCAGCCCCAAACCATGATCCTGCCACTGCTCATGCGGTCCACTGGGGTTGACGAGATCGCCTAAGTCACCCAAGTCCAGCCACAAAATTTTCGATTTTTTACGTCCTGATAGCACACTGGTTAGTTTGTTTGAGGGGAGCTTGTTTGAAATAGAGTCCGGTAACGAGATCGGCACAGTTAATCCTCCAAAAAAACGCTTGTATTGGCTAAAAATAATGGCGGTAGTATAGCATAGCGGTTATGGCCTGTCAATAAATTTTCCTAATTTTTATGAAATTTATCATAAAAATAGAATTAATATCATAGGGCGTAAATCATATCAACACTCACGCCCCCATCCGAATCCTCAAACGTACCCAATTCCTCAAATCCATTTCTAGCGTAATACTGTCTTGCCAATGCATTGTCTGCATAAACACCGCCCCACAAAATGATGCGTGTTTGTCCAAAACGCTGTGCAATTTCGCTGACAAAGGGGAATAGCTGACTACCAATGTGCAGATTTTGATAGCGGTCACTCAAGCACAGCCCAAAGCGACAGTCACTGCTGGCAACGAGCTGGATGCCATAGGTGGCGTATCGCTCGATGTCAGCATTCACGAGGTCAAAGCTAAACTCAACAATGCCGATAATCTCGTGGCTCATAGCATTCGGCGTATCCGCTATCTCCAAGACTAGGCGAAGTTTGTCATAGCGATTGATGGCCTCACATAGCTCTTTTGCATAGGGTGCGACGTCGTCTGGAACGGAATAGAAGCGGCGTGTCGGCTTGCCGAGTATCTCCAAAAAGTGTGCTAATTGTGTTTCATCCTCCGGTACCAGCGGTCGAAAGATGGCTTTGCGGTCAGTTGGCAACCTCATCTCAAACGTGAGCAACATTGGCTCTTTGGCAACAGCATCAAGTGTTAGCATATTGTGTCCCATCGTTCGATGTTAATCGCTCTATCAAGAATTCCTCAAACCGCGCGATATCTACGTCCATCGACACCTGCACCTGCGGAGTGTCGGGACTCGGATAGAGATAAGGGAATTCCCAGTTGCGAAAACGGTCTAGATCACAGCGCATGGTGACAAAGGTGCAGAAGGTCGGGTCGATGATGGTTGCCAGTGTCAGCGGGTCCCACATGGGTGCGCCTTGGCGTTCGCAGACATCTATTTCCCACTGTACCCAAGGGCGGGCGACATTGGCGAGAAATTGATGATAGGGTGTGTCCACCGCTTGGATGCGATCCACATGCGCCATGCGCAGGAGGACACGAGCACTCACTTTGGCCGTCACCCACGTGAAGGGGATGCCAGAGCGCACGACGATTTCGGTGGCTTCGGGGTCATAGACTTGGTTCATGCGTACAATGTCACGCCAGATTTCGGGGTTGTTGATGGAGTCATCGGCGTTATCAGCCCACCAAGGCGTCCCCGTATCGCCACCCATGTGAACCACTGCTTTGACCAGCGGTGCAATCTCCGGCTCAACCAGCAAGGCCAGTGCTAGATTGGTATGTGACCCTGCCTTGAGAATCGTCACCTCACCCGGATGTTGCTTGACCATCTCGATAATAAATTCGTGCGCTTTCAGCGGCGATGGCTGCAACGTGACATCGGGCAATGGTGGTACATCCTGCCAGTAGTATGCATGTTGTGCGCGTCGTTGATCCAGATATTCAAAGCTGGCGGTGACATCTTGGATGAAGGGCAGTTCACGTCCTGTCGCCACTGGTATATCGCTCCGCCCCGCCAGTTCCAACATGCGTAGCGTCGAATGGGTGGATTCGTGGGTACGGCAGTTGCCTGCACAAGTGGTGATGCCTAGTACATCCAGTTCGGGTGATGCCAAGGCCAACGCAATCGTCATGCCATCGTCCACGTCACAGACGGGAATGCCTGTGGCGTTGTCCACATCCAAGATAACTTTGTGTTTCTTCATGGTTTTGGTCCTTACTTGATTTGTCGGCTACGACGACCCGCTTCAAAGTGTGGCAGTTCATCTTCATGCTCAAACCAGTTTGCCCCTGATGCTACAAAGATGTGTGCATTTGCCTTCACAGGCACATCATCATCAAAACAGCCCATCGCAATTTCAACAATGTCGCTCGGTCCATTGGGTGTGAAAAAGGTTAGGCTTGAACCACAATTTATACAGAAACGCCGTATTGTGCCATTCTGTGCCGTATATCCCTTGAGCAAATGCTCACCCGCTGTCCAGCGAAAATGTTCTGCGGGTACATCCGCAAGCGTGGCAAAGGCCGCCCCATGAAATTTACGACACATAGAACAATGGCAATGCCCAATTGTTGATAGAAATTCGTCCACTTCAAAGCGGATTTCACCGCATAAACAACTGCCCTTGTATGGTCCTGTCATGATATCTCCTATATCACTTGATGAGTTCGGTTTCATCCATAATGGTAAAGTCCGGCAAACTTATCCGAAGCGAATAGCCTGTGCCGTCTTTTTGATAGAGAACAAGCAGTGTGTCGCTGTCGATGAAACGATGACCAATCAGCAAGTCAATTTCCGATACAATCGCTGTGTAGTCTTTACCATTTGGTAACGATACCCCGATTGTCTGTAAATCCATATAGTTCAGACGCTGGTCCCCATTGGTATCAGTTTTAATCACTTGGTAGAGAATGGCCTGTACATCGTTTTTGTCCATTGTTGTTTTCTCTGGCAGGGTTTTCTCTAGCAGGGTTTTCTCTGACAGATGAACATTGTTTGCGATTAGATACGCATCGGTATCAAATAGCCAATGCTGCTCGTTGGTTTCGCTGTGGATAAAGAGATAGTTTCGCACTGACAGTGATGCTTTTCGAGAGAAAGATTGATCATACGCTTG
>JBCCFC010000870.1:0-6017 GCA_039029935.1 Chloroflexota bacterium | reverse complement strand
GCATTGCCAGCGCCGTTCTGATCGCCGCCTCCTGCAGGGGGAGCGTCGCAATTCACCAAGGAGAGGTGGTTGATTATGATATAGATGACGAAGATTTAATTGACCGACGCGTAGAAAAGTATGGTAAAAAGATTGTATTGATACGACATGTCGATTCGGACCCAGACGAAGTAATCACAATTCGCTCACACATTATACTATAACAATGACACGAACATATACATTCGATTACAGTACTCAATATTTACCATCTGGTCCTATTATTGACATTTACGTCTATAATAAAGCCAATCCCGAAAATGTACAGCGACTCTCTCTTTTGATTGACTCTGGCGCAGATGCAACAATATTACCCATTCATCTTTTAGAAAAGATTGATGCACCCGTGATTAGTATGGCGACATTGCGCTCGATTGATGGTAGTCGATTTACCACATTTATCTATCGAGTTTCATTGCGAATTGGCGATCATACCATCAATCGTGTTAATGTAGCATCAGCGGAAGAATCAGACCGGATTGTGTTAGGTCGTGATGTTTTAAATTACTTAGTCGTCACGTTGGATGGCCCTGCTGGGGCGACCATCCTCATCTAAATCTGGGTAGGCATCTTGCCCCCATATAAAAGCAAGATGCCTTTCCCCTTTTACATGAGACGTGGTCGCAACTCCCGATGTTTACGATACACATACCACCCCAAAACGGCTGTCGCCAAAATAATCAACAGCCACTCCTCCGGCTCCGGCACACCTGTCACATCAACCACAGCGTTCTCTGGCAAGGTATCGCCCACGCCTTCCTGCTCACGGTCAAAGCGGTCCGCCGCCTGCTCCAGTTGATCCAGTAATTCCTGCTGCCGTTGGTTGACAATCACGATCATGGACGAATAGGGCGTAACGATGCTATTCTCAATGGCGATGTCATGTAACTGGTCGAGAATCGTCAAGTCATCCAACTGGTGATGGACCGCCTGCATTTCGGCTAAAATCAACCGACGACCCGCCAATGAGCGGAAACCGTTGGTTGCTTCATGCTGAATCACATTGTCCTCGGAGATGGTGACTTCCGCTGTCGGTAACGTTGTCCATGCATAGCCATCAATCAAGTCGCTGCTACCTGCATTGCCTGTGTTGTTCATCGTAGTGTTGTTCAAAGAAAGAGTCAACCGAATGAGTGCATCGTGTGTACTACCTGTGACGCCACCTCCGCTGGCTTGAATCGCTTCTAGCGTTGCATCATCATAGCCAAGCGGGAAGTTGCCACCCACATGAATCATCCACAACGGTGCAGGCGGGGTTGGCACATTCCCATCAATCTTACCAAGCTGGTAGCCTGTGCCATCGGTCAAGACAAAAACAGCGTCGTAGGTGGGTTGTGTGTTTTGTGCTGTATATAGCTCATCAAACTGTGTCAGTAGCTCCGTCGCATTTTGCCCACCAAAGTACACGATTTCGCTGCGGTTAAATTCGTTGAATTTGACAAGGCTTGGCTCCTCACCCCGAATTGGAGATGCACTCAGATAGAGATCAATGTCGGCATTGGGCAACTCGGCCAACTGTTCAAGGTCGGTTTGTACGGCAGTATCGAATTCTGTCATGCTATACGAACGGTCGAGGACAACGGCGAGGTGGAGATTTTCAGCAAGCGGTAAGTTGTCTATGTTTGCTGGCTGCACCAAAACCGATTGTCCACCCGCAAAATCAATGCGGTGGGTGGCTGGTGTTGCGGGATTTGTCGCTGGCAGTGTATCAGGCAACCACGTTTCGTTATCAAGTGTCATTTCTTCGCCGTTGAGTAGTCGCACCGTTTTGTGATCCCAATAGACATTACGCAGCTCAGCGAAGCGCGGCAACGGCCATACAGCGTCATTTTCTGCGCCATTTGCTGTTTGTTTTGCTAGCACACGCACAGTCAACCACATGTGCATCTCTGGGCTGTCGTCCAAAAAGCCCTCCGGTCCCCTTGGGAAATCATCCCACGGGATGAAGCGGCCTCGACCGAGGATGGGGAAGACACGTAGTCGATATTGGCGTGGGCCAATCTGCTCAACGAGGGCGGGGTCTTGGTTGCGCCGCACTTCATTGCGGTAGAGTTCTTGGGCCGCACCACGTGGAGAAACTCGGTAGACATAGCGTTTATCTCGGTCCCCGCTCTCACCCAGCCACACGCCGGTAACGACGGCTGATTCAGGTAGACTGAAATAGTAGACCACCTCTTCGTTAACAAAGGTTTGGTTTTCATAAATTTCATAGAGTTCAATATCTGCCCAATCGCCATGTTCTGTCACCGTGACTTCTTGGTGAATGAGGTGAATCTCACGGTCATCAACAGCCTGCCATGCCGCCTGCGCACGCGGGGCTTCCCACGTTGTACGCACCGCGTTGACCACTGCCTCGCGCTCGCCATCGTTGATGGGAACGTCAAACACCGTCTCGTACAACTCTGCCGCTTGCTCTGATTCTAGCACCATCACGGATGGCGACCACCGCCTGCTCACGGCATCGACTGGCTCTAGTTCTCTTACCACCTCGACAGGTGTATAGAGGATTGGCCGCGCAATCCATTCATAGGCCGTCTGCACCCACAAACTCTGTTGCGGCGAGAACCCCAAGATTTCCTCGTACATCTCACGAATATGCAATACCTCACCGACCGCACTGATGTAGCGATATTGCGAGAGGTAGGCATTGAGCAAGCCTGTACGAATGACTTCTTCTTCATCGAGAATGGCTTGCGCCTCGACGAGCGACGTTGGCGGCGATTCCAGCAGGGCAAAGGCGCGGTGCTGGGGTTGGCGGATGGCAATGCCCATAAGAACAAGGGCGGCAATAAGCGTTGTTGCGGCGATTGTGCCGGTTAAAATCATGCCTCTTTTCTGTGCAAAGGTTGTCGCCGCCTCTCGCCACTGCGTCCAATAGACAATCGGCACAGCGATGGGCATCCCTGCGATGAGTGTTGCGCTGTATAGAAACATGACTGACCCTAACAGAAGCCAAGGGATAATCATGATCAGACTCATGAGAACTTCAACGGCGCGTAATGCACGGTTATCAAAGTTAACGGGTGGATACCGCCACATGTCGGCGATGATTTGGGGCAACTCTACGATGAAACTGCCAACACCCTTGATGATTTCGACGGCGAGTGGGATGACATAGAACAACAACCAAATGCTGGCGTAAACGCCAAGACAGAGCGTCAGTGTCAACCCAATGAGACGCAGGTATCCAGTGAGTAAGCTGTTGCGCTCATCAATTTTACTATCGAGCAGTTGCCAGAGTAAGGTCAGCAGGCCAACGCCAGCGATGCCATAAAAGGTAAGCAGGGCCGGGTTAAGCTCTTGGAAGGCAAAGAAACGCAGCATGAGTAATAGCATCAGCGGTCCTTGGACACCATAGCCCAATGCCAGAAGTTTTTTCGGCGACCGCCGTAAAATCGTGCCACCGATGACCATTGCGACCAAGGGAATGAAGGCTATCGTACTGCCAAAGAAGAGGATTGGTGTTGGGATAATCCCATCTCGCACTGCCCGAAGTAGGTCGATTAGGACGATAGGCAAGAAACCAAAGAGCATAAAGGCTGCAAAGATCAGGTTCCATGACCAGAACAGGCCATACCCCAACCCTCGCATTAGTCGTTCCCGCGAAAAAAGTGATTGCATCGTTCGTGATTGTCCTGTCATATGTTAACTGTCCTCCTGTAGAAGTCTTCTCTCAACAGTCTGTTGCAGCAGTCCATAAAATGCATTCATCTCTGGTAACTGTGGATCAACCACCTCGTCAAAGATCATTGACACCAATACCCACTGGTCACGTTCTAGGCTTAAATCCGCCCAAATACGTGTCCCATAATCGTCGGTGATCTGTGTCTGTGATTGAAACCAATAGGTGGCGGCGTTGGTGCTATGTCCATTGCCATCACCCAGCAATACATAGCGCACAGGCATCGTTCCTTCAATATCGCCTGTCAACAAATGCGTCCGCGAATCATCTAGCGACAGCCCATAGACCTCAAAACAGCGTTCGGGACGGTGGTGGGCGCGCCAAGTGCGGCTGGTGATGAGGATCATCGTACCGGATAGACTCGACCCAGATAAATTTGACCCAGCATCAGGGTCCGTCCATGTAAAACGATATCGTTCTGCGGACTCGGCCCCATCCCGTGTCAGCCAATCGACTTCATTGGCCGTCAATGGCAATGGTTCTGCCACCAAGGGCTCGGGGAATGTCCACGGCTGTACAGATTCAGTCAACCCCGTCAGGGTGGGTGGTGTGTACAGCAGAATCATGTTCCCCATCCACAAGAGAAGGAAAGGTGCGAGCCAGCGAGATTTACCAGAAATCGAGCTTCTCGGCAGAAACTCAGTTTTCGGTAAGTCTTGCTGGATAACTGGCTGAAACCAGCGGTAGAGCAGCAACATGATGCCGCAGACAAGCACGAAGGGGATGACACCCAGAGGGATATGCAGCATCTGTGCCAGTAAGTCTAGCCCTGCCACCTCGCCAACTACCACGAGTACCCATACACGCACAAAGTTTGCCATAAAGAGCAGCAACGGCATCACCGATGCAATCAGCCACCACCGTAAATTCAATGGTCTATGCTCAATCCATGTCAACGCAAGCAGGAAGATTGCGCCTGTCCACAGGCTTTTGACACCGCTACAGGGGATGTCTACACGTGAAATGCCATTTTCAAAGACCAAAATCGTGTCTACACCGACGGATGGAATGCCCAGCGTTGCCAAACTCGTCCCCACCATCTCTGCGGTCAATATGCGCATGGGGTAGCCAATAAAGGTCTGCATGTGGTCGCCAATCGGCAACACACAGATCAACAACAGTACTGCGGGCAATCCTTGCCGCCAGCGTATAGGTTCAACCCACAACCCTAGCAACCCATATCCCGCAAGCAGAAAGAGCATGGCCGACAACGTGTTGATATCCAGAAAACGTTCGACCATGATATAGGCATAGGTGCTGATAAAAATCATGGTGACAGCGACTATGTGGTCACGAGGTGGCTGCGAAAGTTGTGTTGTGATGTGTTGAAAAAAGTGCTGTTCGTGTAGACGGACGACGATTAGCCCTAAAATGATGATGAGCAGAATCTGATTGGTGCGAAAATCATCGCGTTGAAAAATGTCGGTGGCATACTCGATGACGGGCCAGAAGAGTATCAGCCAGAGCAGTGGCAATGTGATGTTGATGGCAAGCCACATCAGCGATGACGCTCGTTCTGGTGAATTAGGCGATCTGGGTGGTTCTACTGTGTTTTTACATGAACAATCAAGATTTGTCATAAGTTGTGTAAAACAACGGCTTGGTCAATAACTTGGCATATATTTTGTTTGATACAAACAAATCAAACCTGGTTACAAAGCCTTGTTACAAGGGCTATGATTTAACTCGGCTGCGTGGTTGTTATCTGTAAGTTGAAATCCAATTGCTCTTGGCTGTGATTCATACGTTCGATTCGTGTATCATCAACGTGGGTATCACGTAATATTGACATTGCAATCGATAAAATCTATTTCGTATGCACTGTCAACTGTCAACTATCAACTGTCAACTCTTCACTCTCCCGCCATTTCTCAATCACTTCAAATTTGCGTAGCATTTTCGTCAGTGCCTCGCCATCGGTATTCAAGATACCCTTCTCTTTCAAAAAATCTCTGGCTGGGCCTGTAAACCCACTGCGCGCATGAAACCAACACACCATCGCCATCTCCCCATCCTGCATATGCCCCTTTTCCTCGGCCAAGTTTTGCGCCGCTTCCCAGAAATGCACAACCGTGGGCTTGCTTACAGGGCTTTGCCAATTTTTCACTTCAACGACCCAAGGCAGATGCTTGACGTTGGCGGGGGTGGCGTAAATATCAATCTGCGAGGAACTGGGTGCGCCATAGGGCTGGATGCTGGTGGCATAGAGGCGGGTAAAGCGGGTGAGTTGGATATCACGGGGCTGGTTAAAATAGTCCGCGCCCTTAACCACCTGGTCCTTGAAGTGATGCGCCAT
>JBCCFC010000869.1:0-6023 GCA_039029935.1 Chloroflexota bacterium | reverse complement strand
CTACTTAGGCAAGGATTGTATCGAGCAATCCTTGCCTAAGTAGGTTGGTCTTTTATTTTGTGGATTCGTCTAATTTGACTGTTCCCCCCAAAAACAATGGTCCAATCTCTGGGTGGTTTAATACGCCCTCTGCGGTTCCACTCAGTGCCAGCCGCCCCTGTTGTAGGACAATGCCATAGTCTGAAATGCCCAGTGCTTGTTTGGCGTTTTGCTCAATCATGAGGAGGGTGACACCATTATCACGCAAAGCCAGCAGTTCGTCAAAGACCTGCTGCACAAGGATAGGGGAAAGACCGATGGATGGTTCGTCAATCAGCAAAAATTTGGGATCGAGCAACATAGCACGACCAATTTCAAGCATTTTCTGTTCGCCACCGCTGAGGGTGCTGGCCTGAGATTTAGCACGTTCCTTCAAAATTGGGAAACGTTCATAGACACGCTCCATACGCCGATGCGTTTCGTTCATATCGCGCAGGCTGATGCCACCAAACTCAAGGTTATGCTGGACGGAAAGTTGTGGAAAAATGTTACGGCCCTGTGGCACATAGGCAATGCCCTTTGCCAACAGATGAATAGGCTTAATACCTGTGATATCTTCGCCGTCAAATGTGATATTGCCTGTGCGGATGGGTAACATGCCAAAGATAGCCTTAAATAGGGTAGATTTGCCCGCACCGTTGGGACCAATCACCGTCGTTAGGGCCGCTTCGGGTACATCAATGGTTGTGCCATTGAGGATGGTGGTCTGACCATACCCAGCCACAATGTCGTTGGTTGAGAGCAGTGTCTTCATGGCCCTATCCCCCTAAATATGCCTCAATGACCTTTGGATCATTGCGAATTTCATCCGGCGTCCCCGTCATCAAGACCTGCCCCTCGGCCAGCACCAAAATGCGATGTGCAACCTCAAAGATAAACTCCATGTTATGTTCAATCACCACCAGCGTGGTCTGACGTGTTTGGTTCAGTTCCACAAGACGGTGTTTGACATCGGTCAGCATTGACAGATTCACACCACCCGCTGGTTCATCCAAAAACACAATCTCAGGGTTGCCCATCAGGGCCATCGCAATGTCGAGCAATTTCTGCTGACCGTAGCTCAAGTTTCCTGCCTCCTCTTCGGACAAATGTCCCAGACGGAAGGCTTCAATCATCTCGTCAACCGCAGGCATCAACCCCATGTGGGGTGCATAAAAAAGGCGAGACAGAATCGTGCCTTTGTGCGCTTGTGCTGCTGCCAGCAGATTTTCGCGGACGGTCATCGACGTGAAGACCTGCAACAGTTGGAATGTACGCCCCAAGCCGCCTTTCGCAAGCCGAGACGGTCGCCAGCCTGTGACATCGTTGCCGTGTAACGTTACCTGTCCTTCATCGGGCTGGATTTGCCCTAGAATGCAGTTAAAAAGCGTGGTTTTGCCACAGCCATTGGGTCCAATGACACCCAGAATTTCACCATCATAGACATCAAAGGAGATATCGCGATTGGCCTGCACCGCACCAAAGGATTTTGAGATGTTTTGTACGCGCATAACGGTTTGGCTCATGATACATCCCCCCCTGTTGTATTCTCCCCTGTTGTATTCTCCCCTGTTGAGTTCCCTATATAATTGCGTTCAAAGAAGCGTTTGCGCAGCGTTGGACCAAATCCCGCAATGCCGTTGGGGAAGAAGATGATGAAGACCATCACCACAATCGAGAAGAAAATGAGGTAGTAGTCGTTTGCAAAACGTAACCATTCGGGTAGAACTTTGGCAAAGAATGCACCGATAAATGGTCCCGCCAATGTCCCACGCCCCCCAACCATGACCATGAGTAGAAATTCGAGCGAGCGAATCAATTGAAAGGATTGCGGGTCGATAAACTCAATCAGTGGTGCGGTTAATACGCCTGCAACGCCCCCTAGCCCAGAGCCGATGGCAAAGGCCAGTAACGTATAGGCCGTTGTGGAGATACCCAAACTTTCGGCACGGTTGGGGTTGTCACGCAGTGCTTTGAAGGCACGCCCCCAAGGGCTGCGAACCATATACCAGACAAAGAGCGAGGAGAGGGCTAACATCACCAGCGTAAAATAGTAGAAGTTGGTCGAGCTAAAGAGCGAGATACCAAAGAAATTGGGGCGCGCAATATTGAGAATGCCCATCGGCCCACCCGTCCATTGATCCTCGTTGCGGACAACCAGATAGACAAGCTCACCAAAGCCCAATGTGACAAAGGCCAGATAGTGCCCGTCTACGCGTAGGGCTGGAAAGCCAATGCCTGCACCAATGAGCATACACACAAGGGTTGCGATCAGCATGGACCACCAGAAGTTGACACCCGCCTCTTTGACGAGCAACACGGACACATAGGCCCCGATGCCCATAAAGGCAGCCTGCGCTAGAGAAATTTTGCCAGCATAGCCCATCGTCAGATTAAGCCCTTGCGCTGCGATAGTCGTGACAGCCCACAGACTCAATACAAAGAGGATATAGCGGCTGGCAAACATGGGCGCAGCGAGTAGTGCCAGAATCACGAGCAGAAGACCGCCCCATTTGAGCAGAGGCCAGCTTGCGTGTACCTGTGCGCCAAGCAGTTTTGTGCCTTGAATTTCGTGTTGAATTTCAGGATTTCTGTTTTCGGCTTGGCTCATATTGTGCGCTCCTCTTTGCGGCCAAAGAGACCTTCGGGTTTGAAGAGAATGACCAAAATGAGCAAGATGATGGGAAAGGCGGTGCGGTATTGGGTGGAGATGTAGAAAGCCCCCAAGTTTTCGAGGATGCCGATCAGGAACCCGCCGATTAATGCACCACGAACTTGATTAAAGCCACCCACAATCGCGGCCATAAACGCCAGCAAGCCTAGTGTTTCGCCATTGCTAAATTTGGCAAGATAGGCTGGCGTGATGAGCAGCGCGGCGACAGTGATGAGGATGGCGTTGATCACAAAGGTGTAGAGGACCATGCGGTCAACGTCAATGCCCAAAATACGGGCCACGCCTGGATTTTGGGCGGTCGCCTCCATCGAACGGCCTGTAAATGTGCCGTTGAGAAACAATTGAAGGCCGATGATAATCACAATGGCGATACCCAATGTCGCAAGGTCTGCAACCGAAGCGCGGAGTCCCGCAAAGGTGATGACGTGGCTTGGCACAACCTCTGGAAAGGGCAGCGCATTGGCGCCCCAGATGAGCTTGGCTCCTTCTTTGAGCAGAATGCCCAGCCCGATGGTGGCGATGACCAAGGGAAAGTCGCCATATTCAATCAATGGGTTGACTAAGGTCCATTTGAAGACCACGCCCAACAATAGTATCATGATAGGCAACGTAATCAGGAAGGCTGGGATGATACCCAGGCCCGTAACCGAAATGACGCCCAGCATCAGAAAGCCGCCAATCATGACAAACTCGCCCTGGGCAAAATTAATCGTCTCCGATGTCTGCCAGAGCAACGCAAACCCGACCGCAATCAAGGCATAGATGGCTCCCGTTGCGACGCCAGCAATGAGCAGTTGTGAAAAAATCGCCATATGTTTTACTTGTTTTGTTCAGGTGGTCAGCATTTCAGCTTGTCAGCTTGTCAGCCAGAAATGCTGACCACCTGAAGTGTTGATCACCTGAAGTGCTGACCACCTGAAGTGCTGAAATGCTGACCACCTGAAGTGCTGACCACCTGAAATGCTGACCACCTGAAATGCTGACTAGCTACCTTATTCTACTGCTCACCACACGTTGTGCCAAGCCGCGGCAATACCTCAGTGATAACCTGTGCGCTGTCCTGAACTGTTACCAAGAAGCTCTCACGGTCAACATCACCATTTTCGTCATAGACGATGTCCATCAGTACGCCAGGCTCATCCTCTGTCGTGATGGTTGTGCAGTGCAACATCTCCGCCATCTTCTTGGTGTTAAACTCACCGATACGCTCGGTCATTTCCTTCAACACATGCAGAGAGATATAGCCCTTCAACCCGTTGTGGTCTGGTGTATAGCCATATTTCTCTTCAAAACGAGCCGTATACTCTTCAATTGCTGGGACAGGTGCGCTGGCAGTCAGACCAACATGACCCTGTGCGCCATCCGCAGCACCCGCCGCCAAGTCAATGGTTGACTGTGCAATGAGCGTGGTTTCGCCAAAAATTGGCTTTTCAAACCCCTGCTCGCGCAGTTCGGTCAACAGACGCGCACTCTCTTCTTCGTTCAGATAAATAAAGATAGCCTCAGCTTCGCTGCTCAATACAGTCAACGCTTCTGGTGCAAAGTCGGCCTGTTGCTCTTCGGCAGAAATGTCGTTCATGATCTCAATGCCACGAGCATCAAGTTCAGCCGTGATTGCATCACGGCCACCCTTACCAAACTCGTTGTTGATCCACACAACATCAACGGACGAAATACCGCTGGCCTCCATGTAGCTTGCCAATTTAGGCATAGATGTGGCCTGCCCAAACGACGTGCGGAAGATATACTGGTTTCCCTGTTGTGTCAGGTTGGCCGCTTCACCACCAACAATCTGCGTGACTTCGGCGCGTTGCGCTTCGACCATATTGACGATGATAGAGCCAGAGTACATGGGTCCGACCACCGCATAGGGATCCATTTCCAAACCCTTGGCAATGACTGCTTTAGATGTCGCCGGATCACTGGCCGTGTCCTCTACAACAATCTCGATCTGGCGACCCAAGATACCACCACCTGCATTGATGTCCTCTACAGCCAGTGCAACACCATCCGCCCAATTGTTGCCAACCGTTGCACCTGCACCAGATAACTCGGCAGGCACAAAGAAGAGGACCGGTTCCTCTGCCATGTCAGCACCATCATTCTCAGCAGCCGCATCACCACTGTCCGCCGCACCGTCACCCGATGGCGCAGGGACAGCACAGGCCGTTGCCAGCATCGCCAACATCAACAATAGGCTGATAAGTAGGCTCATTTGACGAAATGTTCGATTCATTTTGTTTTCCCCTTAAAGTTATAGATAAGAAAGAACGATATGCTAGATAATTCATATCTGTCACCATTATATGATATAGTCACTGTAACGCCAAATAGGTATCAATGTAAGCTGACTGCATGTCTATTTAGCAACGATTGCATAATTTGCCAAGGGTGTTATATCATATCATCGTAAACTCTCTCGCATCAAGAGGACTCCCTATCAATCTCAGACTAGAAAAGAGGTCAAATACACAGTGAATAACATAAATCATTCTATCCACGACAATCAAACAACCATCGGTGAACGGCTGGCAGATACCGTCTATATGCAGCTTCGTCAAGACATCTTATTTGGTATGTATAAGCCGACCGCCAAACTAAAACTGGAGGGGCTGCGTGGTCGTTATGAAGCGAGTGCCAATACCATCCGCGAGGCACTGGCGCGCCTTGTGGCTGAAAACTTGGTCGATGCAGAAGGACAGCGCGGCTTTAGCGTGGCCGATATGAGTTTGGATGATCTACATGATATTACTGAAACGCGGATTTTATTGGAAAGCCAAGCCGTCCGCTCATCGCTTGCGGTTGCAAACTTACACTGGGAAGGCGAAGTGATGGCGGCACACTATCGCTTGGCAAAGGCCGAAGAGTTGGTCGACCAAGACCATGCCAAATATCGAAATTTGCTCGAACAATATGACTGTGATTTCCATCGTGCCATCATTGCCGGGTGTCAGTCCCAATGGGTGCTGCGGTTTCACGCCTTAACCTATGACCATATGTTGCGCTATCGTTCGCAGGCGGTCAATGTTGTGCCTGGGCAAGCGTTGGCGGCGATGTTAACACGGGCCAAAGGCGATCATTTGCAGCTACGTGACGCGGCACTCAACAAAGATGTCGATGAACTGATTGGGCTGCTCCAGATACACATCCGCAAGGGGGAGGAGTTTGCGAAGTTGCATGATGATCAGCAGTAGCTACTCACCACTGATGAACCAGTCGGCAAGCAGCCATAGACCTGTCTACAAATTTTGCATGTAATCTTTAATTTCTAAACCGGAGTGAAGAGAACTTGATAAATAAATTACATATGTGGTAAATTTGAGTAAATGTG
>JBCCFC010000868.1:0-6032 GCA_039029935.1 Chloroflexota bacterium | reverse complement strand
GATGATAAAGCAGAAAAGAAAGACTTAAGTGCATTTTTGCAGGACTTTATTGTAACAGAGGATGGATGTGGGCGTGTACCAAGTGATCGTTATGCTATCTCGCTAATTTTTCCTACACTAGTTTTGCATAGTATCTCCAAAACTGATATGGCTCGTAAATTTATTCAAAAATCAGTGGTTTGGTTATGTGATCGTTACGAAGATGGCTTTGGTTTAGCCTCAGTTGGGACAAATCCTTATCAAGAAATCATTAAATTGTTTGGCTATCCATTTGAACATATTCCAGTTCAGCCATCAGGTGGAAGTCTCACTGCGTCTGTAGTATCTGATTTGGCAGCATTTCTAAATGATCAGAAATTCTATAGCGATGTTGTGAACGACGTTCAAGCTAGTAATATATTTCCTCAGTATTGGCAAGTTGCAGATACAATAGGTCTATTTAAAATTGAGGGAACTGATGTTATTAGATATCCAAATATTATGTATAAGGATCATCTCTCAGAGTTTGAAGCATATGATTTTGCTGACCACATATTGCATGAACAGCGCTCATTTCGAATTGCAGAAATGATAGATGCTCTTAGTCTGATGCCTCTAATGCTATTATTACGAGATCGCTATTTTCCAACCCTATGGCCTACTATCAGCAGAATAGATGGTACGTAGATATGAGCTATCAAAGGAACGACAAGATGAAAGTCGAACGAAGGCCTAGAGAAGAATTTGAAAAGTTTGCTGACAAGCCTGTCACCATCAAACCCTTTGATCCCGCCAGTAAAGCGGAATCTGAACAATACCGAATCCGCCTCAACGAGATTCTAGCCCCCTTTCAGGCATCGGCAGAGCTACACGGCTCCGTCGAACTGGAAGTCGCGGGCAAAGGTGAATGGGAGTTTGCCATCTATCTCGATGATGACCAGTGGTATCCCGTCCTCAAAGCACTGATCAACCATTTTGGTGCGATTTATGAGTTGTCAGATGAGTTTGTGCTCTTTGAAGACAGCTACGATGGGTTGCCGATTGAAGTCATCCCCATGCGCGGCCATGTGGCAACATTGAATCAAGCAATCATGAACTACTGGCGCACTCATCCCGAAGCGTTAACCCAATACGAAGCGGGCAAATATCAATACGCTCACTCCAAGCGAGAATATTACTGGTGGAAAGAGAATCTGATTGCCGATATTTTAGAGTCATTATAGGAGAAACAATGAACAACAACGATAACTTTGTCACCTACGAAGCATTTGGCGCGGTCGGCGATGGGGTAGCGGATGATTTACCCGCTATCTGCGAAGCCCACGCCTATGCCAATGCTCATAACTTGCCAGTCAAGGCGCAACATAACGCTACGTATCACCTCGGTCGCCAAGCCCTCACCGCCGTCATTGCCACCGACACCGACTGGAACACGGCGCGCTTTACGATTGATGATACAGTGGTCGATGACCACACTGCACCGCTCTTCAAGGTATGCTCGCTGCTGGAGCCTGAAACGCTGGATATTACGCAACTGACACGGGACCAAACGCAGATTGATGTGCGGCCAGCGCATGACTGTCATGTGTTGGTTGAGAGCGTTCAAAGGATGCTCTACATCCGGCGGGGGCTAAACCAGAACAAGGGTGTCCCGCAAAATGATTGCTTTATTCTGCGCCGTGATGGGTCGATTGAAGGGGCGATTGATTGGGACTATGACACCATCACCCGCATTGAGACCCACCCCATCGATGAGAAGCCGCTTACCTTGCAAGGCGGTGTCTTCACGACTTTTGCCAACTGCATGAAGCAGGAGGTCGGCTACAATTACTGGGCGCGCAATATTGAGATCACGCGCTCCAATACGGTTGTGGATGGGCTGACCCACTATGTTGTCGGCGAAACGGCGGTCGGCCACCCCTACCGAGGCTTTCTCAGTGCGTCCCAGTGTGCCAACATTACCTTCCGCAACTGTTTCGCCACAGGGCACAAGATATACTCAACCATCGGGGCGGCGGGCAAACCTGTGATGATGGGGACCTATGATCTACACGCCAACCATGTCGTCAATCTCCACCTGAGCAACTGTCGCATGAACCACATCTGCGACCGTACCCGCTGGGGCATCATCGGCACCAACTTCTGCAAGAATATCCTGCTCGAAGACTGCACCTTATCGAGGATGGACACGCACATGGGTGTCTCTGGGACCTACACCGTGCGTGGCTGTACCTTTGGACATATGGGGCTGAACGCCATTGGTCGCGGGTTGCTGACGGTTGAGGATTCCACGCTTTATGGCCGTTGCCTCGTCAATTTCCGACAGGATTATGGCAGCACGTGGCAGGGCGATCTCGTGATTCGCAACTGCCGCTGGATTCCCGCCTGTGGGGACCAAACGTGGCCGCACCTCATCGGCGTCATGAATGATGGCATGCATGATTTTGGCTATCCCTGCTCGATGCCAGAGACCGTCACCATTGAGGGCTTGGTGGTGGAGGATACCAATACGCCCGACGACTATGACGGTTTATACCTCTTCACCGACCCTGATGCCATGTATGACGGTGTTGAGGCCATTACGCCGACGGAGGAACGCCCCTTTCCCTATGAACCGTGTCAGCAAGTGACGATACAAGGGCTTGTGACATCGAGTGGGAAATCTGTGCGTGTGTCACCCAATTCAGCGCTTGAGAACAGCATTAGGCTCGTTTGAAGTTAAACAGCTTGAAGTTCCGGATGCCGTAAGTTAATTGTGTATAAACCCACACCGCCGTAAACGGTCGGTGCTAGATAGAGACGACCCCTGAAGGGGCCTTTGCCTGTACGCAAAAGCCCAGTTCAGTGGGCGTCATTGATTAGCCCTGCGGTTTTAACCCAGGGCGGGTTCTGCTTTGAACACCATAGTGCGATTGGACGATAATCTTGTCTGTCCCGCCTTTGATAAGCCAACCAGAAAGTGTCACACCATCACTGGCCTGAAAGGTCACATCTTCATAGTCTAGGCCATAATCCTTGGGACTGTTATAAACAGGTGCTTGACCACCTTTGACAATTGAGTTTGATAAAAAATTGATAAGCATTGTGTATCCTTTTCGAATTTACATGTGTGAGTCGTACCATTCAACCATCGTTTCAGGATGCTCTGAGAAGTAATTGTACCCATGAAAACGCCAAGGTGTATCTTCCAAATACGCGATTTTCTTGTCCTCGACAGGGGTGCGGTCATACATCTCCTGAACATCCGTCCAACGAGAGTTCATGTCGTCGCGGACTTGATAGTAGTATATCGGGATATTGACGTTTGCCACTTTGGGAATGATGTTGTGGTCTTCGTGACTCAACCCTGTAATACCCGTATAAATTTCGTCGAATGCGGTAACGCCTTCATCCTCTGGAATCTGCATACGTTCAAAGTTCCGCTCTAGACTTGTCCGTCCTTTGAGCGGGGCAATCGCAATCATGCATTTAATATCGTCAAACGCTTCCGGTGCTTTTTCCATCGCATTAAAGGTCGCATTCGCCCCCATACACATGCTCATCAGCGAAATATCCTTGTCAGCAGTGTCGGAGCGATTTTTGATGTACTCAAGCGACGCTAAGACTTCTTGCCATTCCCAATAACCAACGCCAGACAAGCCATTTTCACCTTCACCACTCTCTCCATGCGAACGCAAGTCGTAGGCCAACACATTGTACCCCGCGTCATGCAGTGCCTTGTATCGTGGCAGAAAATTGACTTCAAAACCGCCAGCAAAATCCAACCCTTCTAAATGTCCTGCAAAGCCATAGCGGTTGGCGGGTGAAAAGTGGTTGCTGATAATCACCTTGTTGGAATCCGCAGGAATGAACCAGCCTTTGATGGTGACGCCATCGTTGGTTTCAAAAGAAACGTCTTCATACACCAGCCCATACTCCTCGGGCGTTCTCAGGATCGGTGTGCGTGGTGGTGTTGAAAAGCCCTGCGCCAGCATGGTCACCATTTGCGTTTGTTGTTCGTTTAACATGAGTGTATCCCTTTTTTGAATAAGAATTGAAAATCAACGATCTCGTTTTCAATTCTTTCAATTTGCCATTCCTTCAATTTTCCACTTTTTTATACGTTGCCATCATGCCCCTAGCAGGCACCTACAACGTCCATCAGTGTAGCAGAAGATACCATCGTTTTGAATGCATAGAACTGCTGTCAATTTACACAAAACTATCCTTCTCAACAGGAGTGCCTGTACGGGCCAAATCCTTTCTGCTATACTGCGGGTTATCTATGAGTATATTTATGCTTGCTGGACCAGCGTAGAAGCAAAGAGTGATGGAGACTCAAATGAGCAAAATGGCAGAGTTGGTTTCTTTGTTAGAACGCCATGCCACAGAAGAAGGAATGCACCCAACCGATGTTCCTAATTTGTATACCTTGCGTAAATCCGCACCCTACAAACGAGAACCCATTGTCTGCCCACCGGGGATTGTTATTGGCGCGCAAGGACAAAAGGAGACCTTTTTGGAAGGCAACCGCTATAAATTAAATAGTGGGCATTATTTGGCCGTGTTTATGCCAATGGCCGTTGAGTGCGAGATGTTGCAGGCCAGCCCCGAAGAACCGATGTTGGCTGCCGGGATTGGGATTGATATGAACCGGATCACCCAGATCATTTTGAAGATGGAAAACTTTGATACAGGTCGCCAAAGACGGGTGGGGCGTCAAAGACAGGATGACTGTAGCGCATCCGGTATCTTTTCCGCACCCATCAACGAAGGGTTGCTGGATACGGTGATTCGTTTACTACGGCTTGCGGATGATCCCTGTGCAACTGCGATCTTAGGTGATGCACTCATTGATGAAATTTATTTTCGTATCTTACGAGAAGAACAGGGGGGTGCATTAAAGATTCTGTTGCAGCAGCGTGGGCAAATCCATCAAATTGCGAAAGCAGTCGAATACATTCATCAGAATATGGACAAACAAGTGAGCGTAGATAAGTTGGCGGAACTAACCCATATGAGCAGTTCGCGTTTTCATAAGAAGTTCAAAGAGGTGATGCACTTGCCGCCACTTCAATATGCCAAATCAATCAAGTTGAATCGGGCACAAAGCTACTTGATGGATGGCAAAAGCGTCAGTGAAGCTGGCGATCTTGTCGGGTATAACAATTTGGGGCAATTTAGCCGCGAATATAAGCGTCACTTTGGCGTTGCGCCTTCGGCTGCTTACGCTGGTATATGACACTTTCACGCTCGTTGCATGAATGCAGTCTATAATGTCCAAATTGGCCGAATGACGAGTTTGTTAATCAGGTCAGCCATCTCCTCAATGGGGATCACCATCTCCTCTGATACCCACCAAACAAAAAGTGCAAGTTGGGCATGGACAAAGTGCTGCGCAACCAATTCTCGCCGTTTTTGCCCCTTTACACCCTCACCACTCAAGGCGCTAACTTGCAGCTTGAGTCCCTCCATAAATGCAAACTGAATAATCGGCTGTGCCAAATCCTCGCGGTTTGGCATTTGACCGATTGCACGCATCGTTGTTGCATTGTCGCGCACAAGGTCCAATATTGGATAGATATTGGACTCAGCGTCTTCCCGCGTCAATGGAGGCACAACAACCTCTTGTAACTTGATAACAAAATTAGCAAAAATCGCCTGCGTTAGCTCTGTTTTGTCTTTGTAATGGCGATAGAAGGTTTTAAACCCAATCCCCGCCTCTTCAGCGATCTCGCGCACGGTAATCTCATCAAAGGCGCGGGTTTGCAGCATCTTAATGAAGCTCTGCTGAATCGCTTGTTTGGTTTCATCTTTACGTTTTTCAAATCGATCTTTATCCATCGCCCCATTGTAAATGGTAGATGAACCGATTGCCTAATTTATTCACCTACAAACGTATGAGACTTCTGGGAGGTATTCACCTTTTTGCAAGTATATTATATTGAGCAAAAAGGTGAGAGGGAGTATCACTTGACCGGCCGGTGATCCACCACCATACTTGTGTTGACACTTTTGATCTGACCAATCAGCATTGACCTGCCTCACGATAGACAACCACCACATGACATGTG
>JBCCFC010000867.1:0-6034 GCA_039029935.1 Chloroflexota bacterium | reverse complement strand
GGTCAACAAGCAAACACAACGCCGCGTTCAACCACAACTCATCACTCATCACTCATCACTCATCACTATCCCACTATCGGCTGCCACTGTTCCATCCGATAGGCACTGTCCCAAAACATCCACTCCAAGCGCGAAGAAGTGACAAAGGCGTCGATCATCAACGGCTTGGCACTCTCTGATGCCTGTGATGCGGTCTCGTCGGTGATGTCAATGGCCTTGTCGACGGCGAGACTAAACTCTTCGCCAGCATAGGTGTCAATCCATGCCTGATAGGGATTGTTGGGGGCGGCGTTGGCATAGATGTAATTGCCTACTTCTCGGTATATCCAAAAACAGGGTAAGACACCCGCAATGCCCTCTTCATAGCTACGGTGGGTGGCGGTTGCCAGGAGGAAATTGGTGTAGGCAGCACAGGCTGGCGAGTGCTTGGCCTGCGAGGTCATGTTGAACTGTTTGATATAGCCTTCATGCAGTGCGCGTTCAACGATGATGGCGTTTTGTGCAAATTGCCAAAAGTCCAACATACGATCTGGTGTGGCCGAGCGGCTACCAAGCACGGCGAGGGCGCGCCCATAGTCGGCCAGATAGAGTGAATCTTGGTAGATGTAAAATTCAAATTTTTCCTGTGCCAATGTCCCTGCCATCAACTCTTGGTTAAAGGGTAGTTGCAGGATGGCTTGATAGATTTCTTCGATATTTTGCCATAAGATTTGTGTAAATTGCATGGTTTGTTTCTCCTATGGGGTTTGATATATCAAACCCCTACTAGCACGATGTAAGATTAACAAAAACAGGATGTGTTTTAGGTCCACATAGCTAGGTCCATATCTCATGAAAATGATGGACAGGGCCATGTCCATGACCAATTTGATAAGCTGCGCCCGCAGAAATGGCGGCTGTGATATATGCCTTGGCCTTGCGCACCGCCTCATCAATGGCATGACCTTTGGCGAGATGGGCAGCGATGGCCGAGGATAGTGTGCAGCCTGTGCCGTGCAGGTTTTTGCTCTCAATACGCACCGACGCAAAACGAATCAGTTCATCGGTGGCGGCGAGATAGAGCAAATCATCGCTCTGTGTCCCCGCTAAATGCCCGCCTTTGAGTAAAACTGACTCTGGTCCCAACTCGGCCAAGGCACGACAGGCATCGGCCATCTCGGACTCCTGCTCAATCGGTCGACCAAGCAGCACCGAGGCTTCGGGCAAGTTGGGGGTAATCACAGTGGCCTGTGGAATTAACACCTGTTTGAGCGCATCCACGGCACTGTCTTGCAACAATTTATCGCCACTCTTGGCGATCATCACAGGGTCAACCACAATGTTGTGTACTTGGTGATGGAGCAGTCGCTCAGTGACGGTTTCAATCACGTCGGGGCTGTGTAACATACCGATTTTCACCGCATCCACACCGATGTCGGTTAAAACGGCGTCGATCTGCGCAGCGATAAAGGGCGGAGGCACGGGGTGAATGTCTGTCACGGCGACCGTGTTCTGTGCCGTCAACGCGGTCAATACCGACATACCGTAGCAGCCTAATGCGGAAAATGTTTTGAGATCAGCCTGAATACCCGCCCCACCGCCGCTATCCGAGCCAGCAATGGTCAGGGCGCGATTATAATGTTTCATGGATTATTCCTATAAATTCTGAATCAATGCGTTCAATGTCCGCGCGGCCTGTTGTGGGTCAGTGGCGGCACAGATGGCAGAAACCACTGCCACCGAGTCGGCCCCGGCTTGTATTACTGACTGCATATTGATTGCGTTAAGCCCGCCAATTGCAACCAAGGGATGACGCGAGCGGCTGCGTACTTGACGTAAGCCATCCAGCCCCCAACTGCCCTTGGTATCTGTTTTGGTGGGTGTCTCAAAGATGGGGCTGACCCCAAGATACGCCACATCAAAGTCTTCGGCCTCAATCACTTCATCCATTGTCTCGACCGATAGCCCGATGATGGCATCGGGACCCATCAACCGCCGTGCCAATGCATAGGGCATATCCGACTGGCCGATATGCACCCCTTCAGCATCCACCGCCAGCGCAACATCAATACGGTCGTTGATAATCAGCGGCACGTTGTAGGGTGACAACGCCGATTTTAACGCCTGTGCCTCTTCGACAAACTGCCGCGTGCCGAGCTGCTTTTCACGTAATTGGACAGATGACACGCCCCCTTGGACAGCCTGTGTCACTACCGCTTGGACAGAACGGTCGCCACACAGGGTGCGGTCTGTCACCAGATATAGACCTTGCATGGTTTGGGTTCCTTTTAAGCCGTTGCCAGTCGGTTTGCGATATCGGCTTCGGTCATCGTATAAAGCGCATCTAAGAAGTGAAGTTGTAATGTCCCCGGTCCCTTTGCCTGTACAGCCGCCATCTCCCCCGCAATACCCATCACGGCCATCGCATGGGCTGCAGCAATGGGTGCGTTGGTGTTGACAGCGGCAAATGCACCACAGACTGCAGTGGCGGTACACCCCATACCCGTGACTTTGGTCATCATTTCATGTCCATTTTGTACTTGGATAATGGCATCACCACCGACTATAAAGTCCGTTGCGCCGCTGACCACAACTGTTGAGCCATAGGTAGCGTTTAGCTGCTGTGCCGCCTCAACCGCACTGTCGGAACTATCTACGCTATCGACACCCTTGGTCTTGGCCTCATCGGTGACACAGGCTTTAATCTCCGAAGCATTGCCACGAATGATGGTTGGCGCGGCAAGGGACATTAATGCGTGAACGGTCTCGGTGCGATACGGGGTTGCACCTGCACCCACAGGGTCAATCACAATGGGGACACTGGCTTGCTTTGCGGCTTCAACAGCCATCTTCATGGCCGTAATCCAATGTTGGCTAAGTGTGCCGATGTTGACAACAAGCGCACCGCTAATGCCTGCAATGATGGCAACTTCTTCGATGGCGTGCGCCATAATGGGGGAGCCCCCCAAAGAGAGTAGTGCATTGGCGGTTGTATTCATGACGACATAGTTGGTGATATTGTGGACCAAAGGCGCGTTCTCTCGGATTTGCGAAAGATCGGCCCATACGGAACTTGAATTGATAGACATAGTTTTCTCTTTCTTGTTCTTATAAAAAAGCTAGTCAGCATTTCAGCATTTCAGCATTTCAGGCTGACAAGCTGACAAGCTGACTAGCTGACAAGCTGACTAGCTGACTAGCTGACCTAGCTGATTTTATACTTTCCTGTACAATAAAAAACCACCTGTCCTGAATAAAGACAGATGGCTACGAACACTCGCTCATATTCCTACGCTGGCATTATCCAGATCAGGTTCATGGGTCGAAGCATCTATTGGGCTTCCTCTCAGCCAGAGTCATCTAGCTCCCCGTAAACATAAAGTGGCTCCGGCAGATCATGATTGAGCCAATATAAAATTTGCGGCCAGACAGACCAAAATCAATCCAACCACAAAATCATTTTGTACAAGAATAAGAATAGCGCACATCGCCCCAAACAACAAATCACTCTTCACTCTTCACTCATCTCTCTTCACTGTTCACTGTCCACTGTTCACTGTTCACTCTTCACTCTTCACCCTTCTGACAACTCTCTGACAGCCTCTTGTGCGTCAAAATCATGTATAGTAGATGGGATATGGGAACAATACAGACAAAATAACCGTCAACCACTAAAGCAGTGTCTGTGAATACCGTTTGAAACATGAGCCAAGAGGTATGATGAATTTAGACAGAAACAATCAAGGTAAGTATATTTTTGGACCACTTTTCATCGCAGTCTTCATCATTTTTTTCAGCACGTATAGCACTCAAATCAGTCCACAATTCAGTAAGAGCGCCCATGCAGCGCCACAAGCCGCCCCTCAAGCCGGTCCGCTAGCCGCTCCTCAAGCTGCGCCCCAAGCCTGTGGCGGGCTTGTCCAAGAGGGCGAAGCAGCCACCCTGTTTGGTCAGTTTGCCGTGGGCAACGATGGCAATGCCAGTGGAGGGCAATATATTCACACACCCAGTGGGTCGGGCACCAATTACAACGAGGCCGACCTTGCCAACCGCGCCGAGTTCTGTGTGACTGTGCCATCAGCAGGGTTTTACCAGATTCAAGGATGGATTTATGCAGACAGCGGAGGGCATAATTCGTTCTATGTCATGGTCGATGGTCAGCCAAGTGATGGCTACATCTGGCACACAGCACAAAACACATCATACAACAGCGACCTTGTCTCCGATCCGGACGCGGGTGATCCTGTGGAAGTGGCTCTGACATCAGGCGACCATCTCATCACCTTTGTCAAGCGTGAAGAGCAAACACGGCTGGATAAAATGGAACTGGTACTCATCCAATCCTTTGAGGAAGGCGAGGGGGCGGTTATCAATGAATTCATGGCCTCGAATAGCAATACACTGAATGATGAGGATGGCGATAGCTCGGACTGGATTGAACTGCGAAATCCATCCCCTCTCGTGGTTAACATGGACGGCTGGTATCTTACCGATGACCCTACCGATCTGACCAAATGGACATTCCCGTCAACACAGATTGCAGGCAATGACTATTTCATCGTCTTTGCCTCGAATAAAAACCGCGCCCAGCCCGGTGCGGAGCTACACACCAACTTTAAACTGAGCAGTGGGGGGGATTACCTCGCATTGGTCAAACCAGATGGCGTCACCATTGTCAGCGAGTTTGCCCCTACCTATCCTGAGCAGTATAGTGACATTTCGTTTGGTCCTGATGCCAACGACAGCTTGGTCTACTTCTCGCCAGCAACACCTGGTGCAGTCAATGGGTCGGGTGTACAGATCGCCTTTTTGGCCCCACCCACGGCCAACGTTCAACGCGGTTTTTATACATCTGCCCAAAGCATCGCGCTGACGACATCTCCCGGCACAACCATCCGCTACACCACCGACGCAACCGACCCCACATCCAGTCACGGCACAGTCTACAGCGGCCCTATCACCGTTGACCAGACGACGACATTGCGCTTTATGGCCTATGATGGCAATGGCAATGAATCTACGATTGATACGCACACCTATATCTTTGTCGCCGATGTCCTTACCCAGCCGACCATGTATCAGTCTGTCATCAATCAATATGCCGATCAAGTTGATGATGCACTCCTAGACATCCCCACCATCTCACTGGTCACACCCCATGAGATTCCAGGACACCGCGAAAATGAGATCATTCCTGTCCAGACCTCGGTTGAGCTAATCTTCCCTGATGGCAAGCCAGGGTTTCAGGTGGGTGCAGGGGTCAAAAAATATGGGTGGGCCAGCCTCAATCGTCCAAAAAATAACATGCGTCTTTCCTTTGACCAAGAGTATGGTGTCAGCAATTTAAGATGGCCGCTCTTTGCTGATTGGGGACAAGGCACATTGACACCTGCGGAAGAATTTGACACGATTGACTTACGCGCAGGGGGACACGGCGATCAATTTCTGGGCGGTACATCGACCTCAACCGCAACACAGAATGTCACCTACATTGCGCGTCGTTTTATCGCCGACACACGGCTCGATATGGGTGGTCTCAACCCACATGGTTTCTTTGTGCATGTCTATATCAACGGCGTTTACTGGGGACAGTATAACATGGGCGAACGCGTGGATGCCGATTTCTATGCCGAATATGGCACAGGCGATGATGCTGATTACGAAGCCGTCAAATCCACGAATACGCAGGATGGCAACACGTGGTCGGTGGCCGATGGCACGGGCGCAATGTGGCAGGATATTGTTGATAATCGCTCAAACTACGACTATGTAAAAGACCGTCTGGATGTTGCCGATCACATTGACTATTGGCTGACCAAGACCTTTGTCTGGTTTGAGGTGCAAACAGCCGACCACTTAATCAATGACTGCTCACTACTACCATCCATAACTGACAGTGATTTAATGAATCAGACAGAAAAGATGAGAGCATGGCTAAACCAACTGCCAGATATCTAGATCCAATTGTCATACGCTAGAAGAAGTTCTCACTATGGTCTTCAACTAATCACTCAAGAAAGGTCAAGTACCACAGATATGGAAAACATCAACAATT
>JBCCFC010000866.1:0-6037 GCA_039029935.1 Chloroflexota bacterium | reverse complement strand
GAAACACGTGAGGTCTTCACAACAGTCAGCGATGCCAACGGTGTTTACATGATGAGCGAGGGTCCTTTCGGACGCTACGCAGTCTGGGGCGAAGCTGGCAACACAGTCACCGACACACACGTCGTTGAGGTCAGCGAGTTGGGTGGCGCAGCAGCTTTCGACTTCGGTGTCGAGACAGTATCAGCCGACTTGGAAATGAACGAGTATCCAGCACAAACATTCACGACTTTCTTGCCACTGGTACAGAACTAACGGTAACAGTACTTCAAAGGAAGACTTCAGGGCTTTCCTACTTAACTAAATCATTTGTCTACAAAAGACCTGCCAGATGGCAGGTCTTTTGTGTATCTCAACCGCACAATCCGTTAGAACGAGAATTCCCTTCCGCGATTAATTTCCCTGCTCTAATTTCAGGTGTCATAATTCCGCTTTGAAGCACTGTTACTATATCTAACCATTCCAAGGTTGGCTTACTTACTCCAAAAGATCACATCATCAACCGCCGATTCCGCAACACCAATGACTCAATGACGGTCACAATCAAATAAAAGCTAATCCCCACCACCGCACTCGCCAGAATTGCCGCCCACAGTCGACTTGGACTGGTGATATAATATGAGTTGAAATTGAGGATCGCACCACCGAGACCGCTACGAATTCCAGAGGGCAGTTCGCCGATAATTGCACCGACGACACTAGCTGTTGCTGATACTTTGAAGGCAGTGAAGATATAGGGCAGTGCTGCCGGAAAGCGCAATTTCCATAAAATTTGCCATGTGGAGGCGGCGTAGGAGTGCATCAACTCGAGGGCAGTTGGGTCCGGTGAGCGGAGGCCGCGCAGAGTGTTGATGGTGACGGGGAAGAAGGTGAGATAGGCCGAGATGACGGCGACCGAGACCCAGCCTGCCTTGAGCCAGATGATTACCATTGGTGCGATTGCCAAAATCGGGATGGTCTGCGAGGCGACGACATAGGGCATACAGCCGCGCTCTAATAGCTTGACATGCGTGAAGACCACGCCGAGCAGCAAGCCCAATATACCACCGAGCAGGAATCCAACAATGGCTTCGCGGAAGGTAAAGATGGATGCGTCAATCAATACGGCAATCAACGGTGGTCCATTGCGTCGTGACTCCTTGCCAAAGGCGGCAATAATATCCCAGATATGGGGCAGGTTCAAATCTGAGGCAATTTTAAAACGTGTGGGTGGGTTGTGGGCGATGCCAAAAGGGTTTGTATCTGGTCGCCAAGGGTCGCCCCCCACCAGTTTTAGTCCTTCCCAAAGGACAGCAATCACCAACAGAATGACCACAAATGAAATAATGGGTCGTATAATTTTCAAAATAGCCTCTCACTTCAATATGCTCTGTCATTCGCTTGAAACGACTGGATGATGATACACTATGCGCAGCGTACACGTTCGCTTCTGAACCATGTAATACAGGCATCTTGCCTGTGACAGGCATCTTGCCTGTGTTACTATCTGTAATTTGGACTAAGCAAACATGAAACCTGCACCATTTGATTATATCGCACCTACATCATTCGATGAAACTTTGTCGATCCTGCAACAGCATGGCGATGATGCCAAGTTGTTGGCGGGGGGACAGAGTTTGATTCCGGTGATGAATTTTCGGCTGGCCCAGCCCACCATGATTGTTGACCTCAATCGGTTGACCTCGTTATCGGACATGACCATAACAGATTCCGGTGAGTTAGTCATCGGCACAATGGTCCGGCAACGCCAGCTTGAACGTAGCCCGTTGATTGCACAACATGCACCGCTCATCCATGAAGCTATGCCCTATATCGCCCATCCACAAATCCGCAATCGAGGGACGCTGGGGGGCAGCTTGGCCCATGCTGATCCAGCGGGTGAATTGCCTACGTTGGCCGTTGTGCTGGAAGCCAAACTGAAATTACAACGCAAGGGGCAGTCACGTTGGGTCAATGCTGAGGAATTCTATATCGAGCTATTCACCACCACCATCGAACCAGAAGAAGTGCTGACCGATGTCGTTTTCCCTGCGATGCCAGCACATACCGGGGTTGCCTTTCACGAGTTGGCGCGGCGACATGGCGACTATGCCCAAGCAGGTGTAGCCGTGTGCATCACGCTGACTGAACAAGGTGTCTGTCAACAGGCACGGCTGGGCTACTTGAATGTGGGTGATGTGCCGATGATGGCGCACAAGGCAGCGGACATGCTGGTCGGCGAAACCATCTCTGAGACGTTGATTGATGAGGCCGCACAGGTCGCCGCACAGCACGAGATTGAGCCTGTCGATGATGTTCACGCAACGGCTGCGTATAAGCGTCATCTAGCCTATGTACTTGGGAAACGTGCGTTGCAGGAGGCTACAGGGAAGATTGGTATTCAATACGTCAATGGTGAATAGGTGTTCGATGAATAAACATACAATTACATTCACGGTCAATGGTGAAACGATGACAAAAGAGATAGAGCCTCGCCTACTGTTAAGCGACTTCGTCCGCCACGAACTAGGCTTAACCGGAACCCACGTCGGTTGTGAACATGGCGTCTGCGGTGCGTGTACCATCCTCTTTGATGGTGAAGCAGTACGCTCATGTATCATGCTTGCGGTGCAGCTAGACGGCCATGACATCCAAACGGTAGAGAGTTTGGGGACACCCGATAACCTGCATCCATTGCAAACAGCCTTCCACGAAGCACATGGGCTACAGTGCGGATACTGTACACCGGGCTTCCTGATGACACTCATCCCCTTCCTCAAAGAAAACCCACACCCCAACGAGCAAGAAATCCGTGAAGCCATTTCGGGGAATTTATGTCGGTGTACGGGGTATCAGCATATTGTGGATGCAGTGAAGATAGCGACGGTATAAAGGGTGAAGTTTGAAGGGCGAAGGCTGAAACTTGCAACCTGCAAGTTTCAGCCTTGCTCTAAGGAGTTGACATGAGCGTAACAAAACATGAAATTCGACAGGGAGCCTATTATGACTCGATTGTGCTGATGCAGCTACAGAAGTCATTGGAGAAACTACCCGGCGTGGTGGAAGTTGGGGTGATGATGGCGACGCCTGCGAACCGTGATGTCTTTGCAGCGACGGGGTTTTCGCTGGATGGGGTGGACGCCAAGTCGGATGATCTGTTGATTATGGTCAATGCCGATGATGAGGTGCTGGCAGGTGATGCGCTGGCACAGATTGATACACTGATCAAACAGCGCAGTGCAGGTGGCGATAGGATTGCGCCAGAATTTCGTTCACGGAGCTTGGGTGCGGCGGCTAAAAATATGCCCGATGCACAGTGGGTGTTGGTTTCTGTGCCGGGGCGTTATGCGGCTGGTGTGGCCGAGGAAGCACTGGATTTGGGCAAACATGTCTTTCTCTTTAGCGACAATGTGTCTCTGGACGATGAGGTCAAGCTCAAGCAGAAAGCACGGGCCAAAGGGTTATTGGTCATGGGACCAGACTGTGGAACAGCCATCATCGACGGGGTGGGGCTGGGATTCGCCAACCGTGTACGCAGCGGCAACATCGGTTTGGTTGCGGCATCGGGAACAGGACTACAGGCGGTGACAACGCACATCCACAACTTGGGGGGCGGCATTTCACAGGCCATTGGCACAGGGGGGCGTGACCTCAAACAGGAAGTTGGCGGTATCACGGCATTACAATCGCTTGATTTACTAGCCCGTGATCCTGAAACCGATGTCATTGTCTTTATCTCCAAACCACCTGCACCCAACATTGCCACCAAACTGCTCAATGTCGCACAGTCGGTTGCCAGCACAACAAACAAACCAATTATCATCAACTTTATCGGCTATCCACCACCAGCCAAGAACCTTGGTCATGTCCATTTTGCCACCAGCCTTGATGAGGCCGCTAGGCTGGCAGCGTCATTCTCAACCGAGCATAAATCGTCTGCTGAAATGACATCAACAACACAAACGCAAGGCTATCTACGTGGCCTCTTCTCCGGCGGTACACTGGCTTATGAGATGATGCTGGGGCTACAAACAACGCTCCACCCACTCTATGCCAACGTCGCCATCCACCCAGCGCAACAACTGGCCGATGTCTGGCAGAGCCAAGCGCATACCATTATCGACATGGGCGAAGATGACTTTACACAGGGGCGGCTGCATCCCATGATGGACAATGATCTGCGACTACGACGGTTACGTAGTGAAGCCGCTGACCCCAATGTCGGCATGATTCTACTGGATGTCGTCCTTGGTGAAGGCGCACACCCAGACCCTGCTCGCGAATTGGCCTCGGTCATCAACGAGGTCATGCAGGCACAGCCACATCTTGAGATTGTGTGTATTGTACTCGGTACAGACGATGACCCGCAGGATATCTCAGCCCAAATTGCCCAGCTTGAACAGGCTGGCAGCACTGTCTTCCGCACCACCAGCGAGACACTGGCCTACATCAATCAAAACTTCCGTGCAACAACATCGACTGATACAACCCATCCAACTCTCCCTATTGAACATTTCGACCGTAACTTACAAGGTGGACTCAATGCCATCAACGTTGGTATCGAAACCTTCTACGAAAGCCTACAGCGTCAAGGAGCGAGTATCACTCAGGTCGATTGGCGACCACCAGCGGGTGGTAATGAAAAACTGATGGCGATTTTGGCAAAGATGAAGAAGGGTTGAAGGGTTGAAGGGTTGAAAGGTTGAAAAGTTGAAATTATAGAATTTGTACTCTTCAACTCTTCAACCCTTCAACTTTTCAACTCTTCAACTTTTTTACAGGAGACAATCATGAACTTTGAGCAAGCAAATCAGACGGCTGTGACGCGCATGATGGAAGCGCGCCCGATATTAACCGATGTGCAGACAGCGCGTGATGTGATTCCGGGGATGCATGACAACTTATTGCTTCATGCAGGGCCGCCAATCACATGGGCGGCGTCGAGCGGGCCTATGCGTGGCGCAATTACAGGTGCGTTAATCTTTGAAGGCTTGGCAAGCAGTGAAGCAGAGGCAGAGGCATTGGTGACATCGGGTGAGATTGAGTTGGCTCCCTGTCATCAACATCAGTCGGTGGGCCCAATGGCGGGGGTCACGTCGGCGTCGATGAAAGTGTACGTCGTGGAAAATGTCACGCATGGCAACGTGGCCTATTCCAACCTGAATGAAGGCTATGGCAAGGTGTTGCGTTATGGTGCGTACAGTGAGGAGGTGATTGCCAAGCTGCATTGGATGAACGATACACTGGGTACAATTTTGGCCGAAGCATTGGCAATGAACATCCAAGAAACAGGTAGTGGCATTGACATTCGGGCGTTGTTGGCCGAGTCGTTGCATATGGGTGATGAAGGCCACAACCGCAACAAGGCTGGGTCAATTCTCTACACAACACGTCTCGCCCCGCTGATTGCCAAGACCAGTGCCAGCGATGCGGATAAGTCGGCGGTGTTGGCGGCGTTGGGCGAAAATGCACTCAGTGTCCTCAACCCGGTAATGGCAGCGTGTAAGGCGATGTGTGATGCTGGACATGGCGTTGAAGGCAGCACCATCATGACCGTGATGGCTCGCAATGGAACCGAGGTGGGCATCCGTGTCAGTGGCTTGGGCGACCAATGGTTCACTGGACCTGTGGGGCAACCCGATGGCCTCTACTTCCCCGGTTTCACCGCCGAAGATGCCAACGGTGATATTGGTGACAGCACGATTACCGAGACGGCAGGTATCGGTGCATTTGCGATGGCCTCCGCCCCCGCCATCGTTACCTTTATCAGCGGCACACCACAGGATGCGCTCAATGCTACCCTAGAGATGTACGAAATCACCACCGCCGAGCATTCACACTTTACGATTCCTGCCCTCAATTTCCGTGGCACACCCGTTGGTGTGGACATCCGCAAAGTGGTTGAGTTGGGCATTACACCTCGTATCAACACAGGCATTGCGCATAAAGAGGCAGGTGTCGGGCAGGTCGGCGCAGGGCTGGTTCGTCCACCGATGAGCGCGTTTGAGGACGCGTTGGTTGCGTATGCAGAGCAATATTTGTAGAGATAAGAGGTGGTGTT
>JBCCFC010000865.1:0-6048 GCA_039029935.1 Chloroflexota bacterium | reverse complement strand
TTACCACCCCGCTGTGCCAGCAATATGTCATTTGGAGTCGATGCCAAGAAGACGTATTCATCGCGTATTTTGGAGTCGGTGCGTTCATTTGTTCCTGCTCTACGACAAACCTCGCTACTCCCCGACCGAAAAGCAGAGAGCTCAGCTGACGTTAATCTGTCTACCTTAGCAGAGAGTCAAAATCCAAGTTTGAGGTTTACTCTAGTTAGAGAAAACTGTCAACGACGATAATTGGTGATTGTTCAGGACTATATGTTCTTCTAGGAAGGGGGTACAATTTACGAGGCATACAAAAGTGGCTGTTACCCCTTCCTAGAAGCATTCTATTGCTCGCCGTCCTCTTTTTTGCCGCCAGTAAAGCGTTTGAAGGCACCTGTCACCGAGCCGACAACATCGCCAACAACCTCTTTGGTGACATCCGCAGCAACCGCCCCAGCCATGCTTACGGCAGATGGGCCCGCAGCCTCAATTTCTTCCACACTCTTACCCGCAACCTTGGCTTGAATCTGTTGATCCAGGGCACCCAATCCCTGACGGATCATGGATTTCGCCGTTGTCTGCACAAGCCGCTGCCCCACACTGGCAATACGCCCACCGACCTGGACATCGCCCTCATAGGTCATGTGCGTGTTATCGCCATCATCACTCAACTGTAGGCTACCGCTACCCTTCACAAAGCCGGGCGCGCCCTTGCCGTTGACCAGCATGGTATAGCTTTCCAACTCTACTACATCGGTCAGTTCAACGCCGCCATCAAACTTACCCTGAACAGGCCCCACTTTGACCTTGAGTGATGCCTTGTATTCGTTATCGCCAACCTTCTCAAGCTGGTCGCCACCGGGCAGTGCCTTGGCGAGGACCTCTGGGTCCATCAATGCTTCCCAAACAGCCGCGCGGGGTGCTTGGAAAGTGTGTTCACCACTGAGTTTCATACTGTTCTCCGTATTTTTGTGATTCGTATTTTTCAACTCATAATCATTTGTAACTCGCCATCGGCCATTGATTGCCCCATGACAGTTTTACTTGATAAAGATTTTAACAGACAATCTTAGTACCCGACAAAAAAGAGAACCGCAAAAGAGGAAGGGGAACATAAAAAAGAGGTGTTGATGATTGGTGAAACATCGCCAATCATCAACACCTCTTTTTTATTGCATAGGAAAGTATAAAATCAGCCAGTCAGCCAGTCAGCTTATCAGCCAGTGTGCTGAAATGCTGAAGTGCTGAAATGCTGAAGTGCTGACAAGCTTTTTTATGCAGTCATACAAACGTTAGAGCAACAAAAAAATAATTTTATTCCTCATAATCGCTCAACATATCCTCAATCAACAAGAGCAAGATTGTCCATTGTTTCTCTGATAGCTCATCAAGGTCGAGTCCAGTACTATCGAACAACTCATCCATCTCTTCATCCTCGTATGCCATTGATTCCATGTCCGACATGGTTGTGACAGCACTAAAATTCTGAGAGAATTGTGGTTGTGTTGTGCCAAAGGCAGACACGAGTGCAATATCACTGCTGCCCGCTTCTGCGTCTTCTGGAACCATGATGCTTAACTCGATCTGTGCGGCTTCACCAGGTTCGAGTGACATTTCGATCACACTGTCTACCTCGTCACCTGTGGATGCCCCAACTGTACAGGACCACATGGAGTGACAGGCTACCTCAAAGGTCTCTGCACTTTCGCCCATATTGGTCATCTCAAAGATATAAGGTACAGTGCTACCCGCTTCGACATTGCGTGCAAACTGACCATTACCAGCAATAAAGCCCACGTTGCGTTCATATTGATTGTACATTTCAATCATCTGACTGAACTTTTCTGGATATTCGGCTGATAAGTCAACAGCTTCACTTGGATCGTCGGTTATATTATACAGCCCCCAAGGTGCCGCCGGACCGGGGTAGACGCTATCGTTTACGCCTAAGCGGAGAATTTTCCAAAGCGCATCCTCTTCTTCCAAGTAAAGTGCTTTGTTTGTGGCCCCGAAAAGCTCGGTACCGATAGGACGGCCCACATGGACTTTTTCGACTTCGCCCGTAAAGATGCCACGCAAACTTGTTCCATTGAGAGGACAGATGCCTGTGCGATCACCATATGTGCCTGTACAGGACGCCCAGCTTGGATCAGCACCAACACCAACGGGATGTTCAACACCCGCATAGTCCAATACGGTCGCCGCAATATCCGTGACATGGGTCAATGCATCGCTGACTTCCCCTGCGAGAATATCTCCACCTGGATAGGCCGCAATCATCGCCGCACGGATGCCACCTTCCGATACAGCCCCTTTTCCAGAGCGGAAAGGTACGTTGGTCACTTGCGCCCAAGGAATACCATTATAGACGTATGAATTTTTACGTCCGATATTTTCATAGCTGTTATCGATACCGACACGCGCCATCCACTCTGGATGCAGGACATCTTGTTGGGCGACATCACCGCCATTGTCCGAGAAGAAAAGGAAAACTGTGTTTTCATATTCGCCGAGTTCTTTCAGGCGAGCAATGATGGTTTCCATCTCATAGTCATAGAATTCCACCATACCCGCATAAACGGCAAATTTTTTCGCTAACGTCCACTTGAGTTCATCGACCGTCTCAATGTTCCCCCAGATTTCTGGGTCTACGTGTGGTGCCTGCACTTGGCTGAGTAGTGTTTCCCAATTGGGGTCATCTTCATCGTTCCAAGCCGGCATCCCCGGACTGCGGCCAGTCAACGGAATTGACTCAGGAATGAGACCCAATTCCTTCATGCGCTCAAAACGCTCTTCTCGTACGCCGTCCCATCCTAGATCATAATAATGCTCTACATATTCTTCCTTAATAAACTCATCTGGTACAGAATTAGCCCCATGAGCCATCGTATCTGCGTGGTAAAGGAAGAATGGTTTACGCTCACCTGCATCCGCCTCGATACCTTCCTCGATGAATTCTATGGCTTTTTCCATATGGGCCTGCCCACTAAAGTAGTCGGCATCAATATCGTCCGAATTGAGATGATCATCCAAATAGTAACTTGTACAATAATCCGGCCAATAAGAAATTGTACATCGCCCAAACGGATCGCCGCCACCATCGAGCATACCATAACTTCGCTCAAAACCACGGTCTATGGGCCACCATCCATCTGAAAAATACGTTTGACCCCGATGCGCATGTACATGTTCGCCCAAGTGCCATTTACCCACCGTGTATGTGTGATAGCCTGCATCTTGTAATAAGGTGGATATGGCGACCACCCGATCATTCATATAGGCAACATACCCTTCCTGCGCAGTTTGCGGTGAGTTAGGTGGATTAAACATAACGCCCATACCATTGATATGGTTATCCACACCCGACAGCAATGTCGCACGAGTCGGTGAGCAGGTTGGCAACACATGAAAGTTTGTAAACTTCATGCCTATGTCCGCCAATGTATCAATGGCTGGTGTTAAAGGTTCCCCACCAAAGGGACCAAAATCGGAATAGCCAGCGTCATCGACGACAAATAACACAATGTTTGGACGTGTGTCTTCTTCCCCTTCTGCATATGCAATACTGCTGTTCGCGTAGGGTAGAACAAAACCTACCGCTACTATCAGTATTGCTAGGCGGACCATCCACCGTTTTCTCATCCAAAACGAGTTGTGAGACTCTTCTGGATTTTCTGGTACATTATTCTTGTTGTGTGCAATACCAGTCATATTGACTTCTCTCCTTAAAAAATAAATTTATCTAAAGCGCTCATAGAAACTATGGTATCGTTTCAATATATTGAGACGATACCATAGTTTCTATGAATCGTTTTGAGAACTTCTGTTATAAAGTAAATCCCAAAAAAAATTAGACAAACGCGGAGCTAGGCGGGGTATCCTCTGGGTCCTAGTGCCGGAGGTCGCATTAGAGAATGCTTATTCCGTGATGTCTACAAATATATGGGGATTTACTTTATAGCGTTATTGCAAAATAATCTGCTACAACGCTATCAATAAGCATACACCAACCAGAACTAGCGGGACGCTACATTATCTTCCAACTTCACGACGTTTTCATAGGCCGTGCGCTGTGCGTCGCGTCCAATCGCGTCTGTAATTGTCTCCCACTCGGCGGCAACTTCATCAAGAGCCGTTTGTGGGTCTGCTTCACCACTCATGGCTTTGGCAGCACCCATCGCCAAGGATGTCATATATTGTTGGACACCAGGAATGCGTAGATCAAAGACACGGTTTTGGCTGGCTTCCAAAAAGGTGTAGGTATCGATCACGCTCTGCGCCACGTCTTTGTCATAGCCCGCTCCGTCTATCCAAATATCGGCATGCATATCAGAGTAGCGATAGGTGTTGACCCCATTGCGATGTGCCAGCATATCCGAGACTTGGTTGGCGGGGTTGGTATAGAAGCAGAGGTAGTCAAAAGCCATCTCTTGATTGGTGCTGGTCTTGGCAACGGCGGCTGCCCATCCCCAAGCAATATAAGGCGCACGGTTTGGCTCATCAAACTCATCCCACTGCTCGGTGTCACGATTCCACACGCGGTTCGCACCAGGCACAGGTGCCATCTTTACCTGATTGCGAATGTCAGAGTCTTCTTCCATGGCTGTGATAAAGGCTTCATCCCAAGAGTAGCTAAAGACCGTCTCGCCACCGGCAAAAGAGACGATTTCATCCCCTAAACCAAAATTGTCACCACCAGGTGGGAAGGAATCCATCACTGCGATAAAATCTGTCAGCCCTTCTACCCAGCCGGGTGTGTTGACCAACGGTGTCATGGTTTCTAAGTCAAAGAAGAAACCACCAGTGACATCTGGATGTTTGGCATAAGGGGCGACGCGAGAGATAAACGCTGAAAACATAAAATCATTGGGATTGGTCACTTCGGCTGACCCAAAGATTTCCTCCCCATTGATCTCTTGCCCATTAAAGAATGCCGCCTGCTCGCCATACTCTTTCCATGTTTGCGGTACACGTAGATCATTGCCTGTGGCCTCTTTGTAGGCGGCCTGTATATCAGCGTCTTCCATGATATCTGTGCGATACTTTAAGATGTGACGATCACCATCGACAGGGTATTGCACAACCTCGCCATTCAACGTTGCCACATCCATATAGTTAGCAGTTACATCCTGCATCTGTGCCATGTCAAGATAAGCAGCAGGAACAGGCTCCAAGAGTGGATACATATCAGCAATCTGGTACGTAGCATAGAACATCACATCATGGGTTCCCCCCATTAGCTCTTGACCAAAGTCAAAGGGTGGATAGAGAATATTGATCGTTGCACCCGTCAATTCAGCAAAAGATGCCCCATGCAATGGCGTCGACTCGCTGGCAAAGGTAATGACGTTAAGCGTTCGACCGCTGTAATCCTTGGCATCAGTTGCTGCGTAGGAACAGGGACCTTCAATATCTTCTGTAATGGGGTACGTCGCCGTGTAATCAACTTCCATAGCAGCGTCATTGTCAGAGCCACTATCTGCATCGCTATCCGCACTACTATCTGCGGCAGGCGCAGTGTCGGTAGGGGCGACAGGAGCAACACAAGCGGTCACCAAACATAATGATGCAATCACGAGTACAGCTTGGACACGGTAGAAAAAGTTATTCATAAAAATATTTCCTTATGTGCAGAAAATAAACATTTCTGTGTATGAGTACCTTGCAAGCTAATTTTTTTCGTTCTTGTTCTTGTTGAATAGGAAAGTATAAAATTGCGGAGGTAGGCATTCTCTAATGCCGGAACAACCCGCTCTAGAGAGTGCTTGCTCCGCAGTTTTTATTGTCATCCCTGCGAAGGCAGGAGTCTATACCAATATAACACCAGATTCCTCCCCTTACAGGGATGACGCAAAGAACGTGTCATTTAGATTACAAGGTGATCAATCGCCTATTGGTGGGTGTATATCAGACAAGATTCAGCATCACCAGCCGTTTTCATTGACTGTGACACTGTGGATACCGCCATTGCATCCGGTGCTACCTCTGGGGCTGCACCGTAACCATCACCTTGCTCATCCTCACCTTGCTCATCCTCACTGTGCTCATCCTCACTGTGCTCATCCTCAC
>JBCCFC010000864.1:0-6061 GCA_039029935.1 Chloroflexota bacterium | reverse complement strand
ATAGGGTCTTATAGGGATTAACGCATGAATCGCCGCCAATTGGCTTTTGTTTTAATCATCAATGCATTGTTGAGCTTTGCCATTGCATTGACCGTTGTCTGGATAACCGAACTACGTCGCCCAGATACAGAGGAGTTGCTTTCAATTGCATTGCTGACACCGGCACCGGGGTATCAAACAAACCCGCAAGTGGGTCAACAACCTGGCTCGGCTGCTGCCCCCATCATTAATGACGCAAATCTGCCCAACGCGGAAAATGGCTCAGGGGTAGCTGAGGGTTCAGAGGCCGGGACAGAGTTGACATCGGACTCTGTACAGCCGACTGTACTGGAGGAACCAACAGGGACACCTGTCCCCACACCCGCCACTATTGCCTCTGACAGCGGTGCGCAGTCTATTTATGTTGTGCAAGCGGGTGACAGTTTGGGCGCAATTGCGACTCGTTTTGGCATTACCTTGGATGAGTTGATTTCGGTCAATGGCTTGACTGATCCAAATTTTGTCTTTTCAGGACAACGCTTGGTGATTCCTGTGAGAGACTCATCAGCGAATGATACCACAGCAGGTGACAACGGTAGTGAGTCGACAGCGCGCACTGCACGGTCTGCACCAAGCGTGACTGATGGCGATCCTGGTGTACAAATTTCACTCGTCAATAGCCCGGGAGAATTGGCTGAAGAGGCAGTGCTGTTGGTCAACGAAAGCAATCGTCCGATCAATCTGCAAGGCTGGCAATTGGTACGACGCTTATCAGCAGATAGTGCTCAATCAGATAGTGCTCAATCAGATAGTGAAGAGCTTGCCTATACATTTAGCAATCTACCACTCTTTGCTGGCAGCAGTGTTCGTCTACTGAGTGATACAGGCATTGATAATAGTGTCGCCCTCTATTGGTCGCGGTCAGAGGCTATCTGGCAATCAGGCAGTATTGTGCTGCTACAAGATCAGAATGGGAACGAAATCGACCGATATATTATTGAATAGATAGGTATTTTACCAAAACAATATGGCAAACGAACAAAATACAAGCCGAGCATCTCGACGAAGAGCATCTCGAAATAGTGCTTCCCGGAAATCGTCTAGCAAGTCCAGTAGTGGAGCCAGAGGTGGTTCTAGTCGCAGAAGCCGTTCTAGTAGCGGTTCAGGCAACAGCAGTTCCAGCGAGCAACAACGAAATAGCCGTCGTCGCTATTTTCGCCGCAAAAAGAAAAATTCGAGTGAATCTTCACCTTCTCGCAGTTCAGGAGGCCGCTCGGAGCGTAGCACTCGATCACGCCAAGAAGAGCCGTCTAGGGAGAATGGTTCCGCTGAGAGTTCAAATGGGCGTATCAAAGAGCGCGCACGACGTCGCCGGAGAGATGCATCCAGAGATAGAGATGGTGTTGAGCGCGCACGGGAGAAACGAAGACGACGACGCTCGCGTTCAAAAGATAGATATGATGACCACTATGGTGAGCCAGAAACGGTTAACACTGGGGTTTCGATTTTAAAGGCAATCAACGATGAGTATGTACCGCCCAAAGAGGTATTCATTTATACGCATGTCAATCATAGTGCTGAACATCGTGAACATTACGAATTCCGTTCGGATCATTTTGCCAATGTCTCTCGGCGTTTAGAGGACTATCAGATTGACCTCTCACCATTATATGGTGGTGAAGTCCCTGCTGAGGAGGGCGAAATTAAGCTGGGTGGCGTTGACTTGTCCAAAGAAGATGGCGAGGAGAATGGCGAGAATGCCACCACGGGTTTGTGGGCCGACACCAATTGGGATGAACCTAATTGGGACGATAACGAGAGGGAGAATGTCAGTAGGCATAGGTCTGCCCGACGTAAACCTGAACGCAACGAGCCATCACTGCGCAGCACCCAATCAGGCAGTACCCTGTCACGCAGAGAGCGAAGGGCGATGCGTCGAGAGGAGCGTCAGCCAGCGGACCGCAAAACGGAGACGCTACCCAATGTTTTGCACGGGGATGACACTATTGATATTGATATTAACCTTGACAGCATTTTTGGCGATGAGTTTGAAAACACGCTTGACGATGCGTTTGAAAAAGCCTTTGGCGGTACATGGGAAGAAACAGTTGATGACAACATGACAGATGCCAGTGCACCTACACCTGACTTGGAGATTGTTGGGGGTGAGAACACGATGATTGACACTGGCGAAAACACGATAGACGACCCGAAAATAAGCGAAACATTAGACGAATTTTTGGAGCAATCGTTTATTGAATCATTTGGTGAAACAGAGGGATAGTAACCCTCATAGTTAGGCTAATCCGCAGAAATAATGCCCTGTGAACACTTCTAGGAAGGGGTGAGCGATATGAGTCGTGTCAGGGTATTTAATACCCATTCGGGGAAGTAGGCTTGATATTTTATTCTGTGAAGTGGCCTTATAGGAGCGAAATAGTATATGACACAAATCGTAGCGATTCGAAATTTTGATCAACATGTCGGTCAAGAAGTGACTGTTCGTGGATGGGTCTATCAAAAGACAGGCAAAGGCAGGCTTCAATTTATTCAGATGCGTGATGGCAGCGGCATCTGTCAGGCAGTCGTCTTCAAAGGGAATGTGAGTGCCGAGGACTTCGCAGAAGCAAAAACGCTTACACAAGAGAGCAGCCTCGAAGTCACAGGCACAGTCAAGGCCGATGAACGTGCGCCTGGTGTTCCCGGTGGCTATGAGATTGATGTGACACAGCTGACCATTCACCAAGTCTCCGATGCCTATCCTATTTCACCCAAGGATCATGGCACGGAATTCTTGATGCAAAATCGACATCTGTGGATTCGCTCCTCACGCGAGTGGGCATCGCTGCGCATCCGTGCTGTGATTATTCAGGCGATCCGCGAATGGCTGGATGACAATGGCTTCATCAACATCGACACGCCAATTCTGACACCTGCTGCCGCAGAGGGCACAACCACGCTCTTTGAAATCGACTATCATGGCGATCCAGCGTATTTAGCCCAAACGGGCCAGCTTTATAATGAGGCCAATATTTTCGCCTTTGGCAAAGTCTATTGCTTTGGTCCCACTTTCCGCGCCGAAAAGAGCAAAACCCGTCGGCACTTGCAGGAATTCTGGATGGTTGAACCAGAGGTCGCTTTCTGTACACTTGAAGAGTTGATGGAAATCGAAGAGCAATTTATCAGCTATATCGTGCAACGCTGTCTGCGGGATTGCGCACCAGAATTGGCAATTCTTGAACGGGACCTGACGCAGCTTGAAAATGTTGCACCACCATTCCCACGCATTCATTATGATGAGGCCGTAAAAATGATCAATGAGGCGGCGGCCAACGGTTTGCTTGTGCCGGGCTATGAAGACCAAGTGCCAGCCATCGAATGGGGGGACGATTTTGGTAGCCCGCACGAGACGTACTTGGCGGCACAATTTGATAAGCCTGTCTTTGTGCATCACTACCCAACTGAAATCAAAGCCTTTTATATGGAGCCAGACCCAGAACGCCCAGAAGTCTGTCGCAGCGTTGACCTGCTTGCACCAGAAGGCTACGGCGAAATCATCGGTGGCAGTGAACGCATGAGCGACCCAGAGAAACTGATAGCCGCCATTGACCGACACGAACTGCCACAAGATGTCTATGAATGGTATGTTGACCTGCGCAAATACGGGTCAGTCGTTCACAGCGGCTTTGGGTTGGGCGTCGAACGGGCGGTGGCATGGATTTGTGGACTGGGGCATATCCGCAACACCATCTCCTTCCCACGAACATTGACGAATATGCGACCGTGAGTTGGTAATCAGTACGTCGGTAGTCGGTGAATCAGTAGTTCGTGAGTCGGTAATCGGTGTATCGAGTTCAGGTTGTTTGCGTCGCATTTGAGGATTGTTTTCGTTGTGTTTGCATCACAAATGCAGTGTAATGACTATCACGGTCATTAACCCTTTGTCAGGTTCATCATAAAAACACAATCAATTACTGTTATTAAAAATTGGTTCAATCGGTATGATTGGACCAATTTATGTCTATAGAGGATAGAATCATGTCAGAATCAACAAATTCAGGGATACCAGTCTCAAATAACGGCGCATCCATGAACGGGGCGTCTATGAATGGTGCATCTATGAATGGTGCATCTATGAATGGCACAGGACCAGCGCATAAAGTCGAAAATGTCATCGTGGTTGGCAGCGGTCCAGCAGGCTTTACGGCTGGGCTATACACCGCGCGCGCCAACATGGAACCGCTACTGCTAACAGGCAACGATTATGGTGGACAGGTCAGCATCACCTATGAAGTGGAAAACTATCCAGGCTTTCCCGAGGGCTTGAGCGGGCCTGAGTTGGTGGAAAAGATGAAGGAGCAGGCGGAAAAGTTTGGCACACGGGTCGAGTACGATTATGTAACCGAAATCGTCACCGACCAGCATCCATTTATTGTGCGTACCCAAAATGGCGAAGAACATTACACCAAATCGATCATTCTCTGCACAGGCGCACGCCCGCGTTACATGGAAGTGCCTGGCGAAAAAGAGATGATGGGCAAGGGCGTTAGCTACTGTGCCACGTGTGATGGCTTCTTCTTCCGAGGCAAGGATGTCCTCGTGATTGGTGGTGGTGACAGTGCCGTCGAAGAAGGGCTGTTCCTGACCAAATTTGCTTCCAAAGTACGCATTGTCCACCGCCGCGATGAATTGCGAGCCAGCAAAATTTTGCAGGAGCGCGCCTTCAATCATGACAAAATCGAGTTTGTCTGGAACACGGTCGTCACAGAAGTTGAGGGCAACGATGATGGCATAGTAACAGGAATCAAAACCAAGAATACTGTAACAGGCGAAGAGGGTTCGCTGGAAACAGATGGCGTCTTTGTCTTTATCGGCCACCTCCCCAACAACGAACTCTTTGACGGCAAACTGGAGATGGATGAGGATGGTCATCTGATTACCGACCGCAAGAACCGCACCAATATCCCTGGCATCTTTGCAGGTGGCGAGATTATGGACAAGGTGTTCAAGCAAGTCGCAACCAGCGTCGGCCAAGGCTGTTCCGCTGCCATGCAAAGTGAAAAGTTTATCGCCGATTTAGAAGCGCATGGGTATCCGGGCTTTGATGACCCACGTGAGTTTATGCAGCCACGCAATGGGATTAACCGAGTTATTGTGAATGAGATTGAGGCGCGGGAGTTGGTGATGGCGTAGGGATGGGTTGAGGGTTAAATAAGCAGAGTATGTAGCATTATAGACAAAGATGCTACATACTCAGTTCATAAGGCACTAAAATTATGGCAATTCCATCATCTCCTAATGCACGAGTGTTTTATCGAGCAGCACAAGAGCGATATGAAGATGCAAAGCTGTTACTAAAAATAGAGCGTACAACTGCATCAACCTATTTGGCAGGGTATGCTGTTGAGTGTATGCTCAAAGCACTGATTCTGTCAGTAACACCAAAATCAAACGAAGAGGACATGTTGCTAAATTTTCGAGGCAAACAAGCGCATCAGTTTGAGTGGCTATTAGATGTTTATCAATTTGGTTTAGCAACACCGATTCATCGAGAAATGATCTATCACTTTACTCAGGTAAGTTCATGGACAACAGATTTACGATATTCGCCGAAAGCGATTGCTCCCTCGAACGCACAGAGATTTTTGGATTCAGTCGCTGAAATCATTAAATGGGCTGATGGACGGTTATAAAAATTAGGAGCGTAACATGAAATTTCAAGAATTGACTACAGAAGAACTGAAAGAACTTTTTGATAATCAAGTTCAAACCATTCTACACATACTACAGCCTTATAAGGCTAAACATCCAAACGGTCAAATTACCATTTCTGAGATTAATGTTCTTTCTATCCGAATTCGAGTAATCGATCCTGATTTTGAACACATGTCCATACTTGAACGTGAGGACGAAATTTGGCCGCTGTTAAAACAATTACACGACGAGATTTATCTGAACTTGTCAATGGTAATAACTCCTTAACCCTGCGGCAGTTGCGTCAATCGGCCAAAAACTTCACGGGAACAGAGCTGGAGAAGGAGCTTGCTGTGCATCGCCACATCCAGCCTTGGATGCAGGAAGT
>JBCCFC010000863.1:0-6077 GCA_039029935.1 Chloroflexota bacterium | reverse complement strand
CGCACTTCCGCGGCCTCCTGGCTCGGAGCGGACGGTCTGTTCCCATCGCGTCGCACCGGGTTGCGACGCGTGGAAAAGTGCAGGCACGACGGACCGAACCTTAGGTGACTTAAGTGCCGAGATTGATGTCTTGCGTCAAGAGGGGCAAATCGACTATGGTGAACCATTGCTGCCAGTGGGACGCACGGAGCCTCTGGCACTCTCCTATGCACAGGAAAGACTGTGGTTCTTGGACCAGTTGGCAGGTCCCAGTGCGACGTACAATATACCAATGGCACTGCGACTGCGCGGTCAACTGCATGTGAAGGCACTTGAAGCCAGCCTGCAAGAGATTGTGAGGCGGCATGAGAGTCTGCGCACAATCTATGTTGCCACCGATGGCGACCCCATCCAGGTGATTCAAGAGAGAACCTTAGAGATGAGCCGCCTCGACCTCTCTGCTCTCGAATGTGAAGCACAAGAAGCCGAAGTCAGACGGCTTTATGAAGAGGAAGCCGCCCAACCCTTTGACCTCCATCAGGACCTGATGGTACGTGCTACCTTGATCTGCCTGGAACGTCAGGACAAGAGCAGTCCAGCAGACACATATTTTGACGAGTCAACAGGGCATTATGTGCTGTTGCTTACGATGCACCATACTGCCTCAGATGGGTGGTCGATGGGTATCTTCAGACGTGAACTCTCGACCCTCTATGCTGCGTTTAGCCAGAACCAGCCATCGCCGCTGACAGCACTTCCCATCCAGTATGCAGACTTTGCCATTTGGCAGCGTAAATGGTTGGTAGATACACGGATGGACGAACAACTAGCCTACTGGAAGCAACAGTTGGCAGACGCCCCAGCACTGTTAGAACTGCCCACCGATTATACTCGTCCCCCCATTCAACAGTTCCGGGGTGGACACCAATCCTTTACACTCGCACCAAAACTGAGTGCAGCCCTCAATCAACTTGGTGCGGAATCAGGGGCGACAATCTTTATGACACTGCTGGCTGCCTTCAACGTCTTGCTGATGCGTTACACAGGGCAGACCGACATTGTCGTCGGGTCTCCGATTGCTGGTCGCACCCATGTCGAGCTAGAGTCGCTGATTGGTTTCTTTGTCAATACCCTCGTACTACGTAGCGACCTCTCCGGTGACATCTCCTGTGAGGCATTGCTGGCGCAAGTCCAAACCATGACATTGGATGCCTTTCGTCATCAGGACATCCCCTTTGAGAAACTGGTCGAAGAACTGCAACCCGAACGTAGCTTGAGTCACACGCCCCTTTTCCAAGTCATGTTTGTCTTGCAGAATGCGCCCCGAAACCGCATTGACCTGTCCGATTTGCAAATGGAACGTGTGCGTTTGGGCACCTCCGATGGTGATAGCGCGGCCAAGTTTGACCTCACGCTTGACATCAATGAGACAGAGAAAGGGTTACATGGGGGGGTCAGCTACAATGCCGACCTCTTTGAGTCTAGCACCATTTTGCGCATGATCGGTCATTTCCAAGTCTTGTTGCAAGGTATTGTCGACAATCCGACCCAACCCATTACCCAGTTGCCGCTTCTCACTGCGGCTGAATATCACCAGATTGTGTATCAATGGAATGATACAGCGGTCGATTTTGGTGAACCCCAGACGATTCATGCCCTCTTTGAGCAGCAGGTAGCACACACGCCGGATACGGTCGCCCTTGTCTTTGAGAACGAACGACTTAGCTATGCCGAACTCAATACCCGTAGCAACCAACTGGCCCATTATCTGATTGCATTGGGTGTGCAAGCAGAAACCCTTGTGGCAGTCGTGATGGAACGGTCAATCGAGATGGTCATCTCTCTGCTCGCAGTGCTCAAGGCGGGGGGAGCCTATGTTCCGATGGATCCGAGCTATCCAGAGGAACGTATTGGCTACATGTTGACCGATAGTGCTGCCCCGATTCTGCTCACGCAAGGTAGACTCAAACTTTCTGTAGACAGCAAGCATATCATTACCGTTGATAGGGACAGGGCAATTGATGGACAACCCACCTACAATCCACAGGTTGAAACAACCACTCACCAGCTAGCCTATGTGATTTATACCTCTGGTTCTACGGGGGAACCCAAAGGGGTCATGATTCAACATAATCAGTTGTATAACTTAGTCCGTTGGTATCATCGCAAATTTGAGATAACGAAGCAAGATCGGGCAAGTCAGATGGCGAATCCGGCTTTTGATGCCACGGTGGGGGAACTCTTTCCCTATCTGACGAAAGGTGCGACGATCTTCTTTACACCAGAGAATGAACGCCTGTCACCGTCCGCGCTCATTCAATGGTTCGCTGAACAAAATATCACTGCCGCATTTGTGCCGACCCATATAGCAAACGTGATGATGGAAATGGGAAGCCAAATAGCGTTAAAATGGTTGCAGACAGGAGGAGACAAACTGGTTCATTATCCCTCATCCGACGCCACCTTTACGCTTGTCAATAACTACGGACCTACCGAAAATACGGTAGACTCCACATCAGGGACCATCAACTCTCATGGCATTGCCACAGTCCCAGACATTGGCAAACCTATTGACAATGTACAGGTGTATATTTTGAGTGATGCCTTGCAGCCTGTGCCGCTCAATATTCTAGGCGAACTTTACATCGGCGGTCGCCAACTCGCACGTGGCTACTTGAATCGTCCCGACCTGACAGCAGAACGTTTCATCGACCATCCCGAATTTGGCCGTTTGTACAAAACAGGTGATTTGTGTCGCTGGTTGCCAGATGGGAATATTGAATTCTTGGGACGCACCGACTTCCAAGTCAAGATACGCGGCGTTAGGATTGAACTGGGGGAAATCGAGAGTATTTTGCTGTCACAAGATGACGTGCGCGAAGCGGTGGTCTTGGTATATGAAGATGAACGGGGTGCCAAACAGTTGGTGACCTATGTCGTCGCAAGTGGCAGGTCACAAGTGGCAGGGGGTGAGGTGAACCTCCCTGCTAACTTACGCCTTGTACTCGAAGAAAGATTGCCCGACTACATGATTCCATCGACGTTTATACTGTTGGATGCATTACCATTGACACCGAATGGGAAAGTAGACCGAAAGGCATTGCCTGAACCAGATATGTCTCATCTGTCGAGTGCCGCCTTTGTGGCACCGCGTACAACGACGGAAGAGAGCATGGCTGCAATCTGGTGCGATGTCTTGGAGCTATCGCAGGCGGGGATTGAGGATGATTTCTTCCATTTGGGTGGGCATTCACTGCTGGCAACGCAGGTGGTCTCACGGATTCGTGCTGCCTTTGGGGTTGAATTGTCTTTGCGAACCCTCTTTGCCACACCGACCTTGGGTGACTTAAGTGCCAAAGTTGATGTCTTGCGTCAAGAGAGGCAAATCGAATATGGTGAACCGCTGGTGCCAGTGGGACGCACCGAGCCTCTGGTACTCTCCTATGCGCAGGAGCGACTCTGGTTCTTGGACCAGTTGGCAGGGCCAAACACCACGTACAATATGCCATTGGCATTGCGATTGCGTGGCCAACTGCATATTGAGGCACTTGAAGCGAGCCTGCAAGAGATTGTGAGGCGGCATGAAAGTCTGCGTACGGTCTTTGTGGCAACCGATGGCGACCCCACCCAAGTGATTTGCGATACCACCTTGCAGATTAACCACATCGACCTTTCTGATTTTAAAGGGGAAGCACAAGAGGCTGAGGTCAGACGACTCGCAAAAGAGCAGGCCAGCCGTCCCTTTGACCTTAGCCAGGATATGATGCTGCGTGCCACCTTGATTTGTTTGGGCAGTCAAGATAATAGAGAGCCAGCAGACAGGCCTTTGGAACACCATCAGCATTATGTGTTGCTACTGACGATGCACCATATCGCCTCAGATGGGTGGTCGATGGGCATCTTCAGGCGCGAACTCTCGACCCTCTATGCCGCGTTTAGCCAGAATCAGCCATCGCCGCTGACACCGCTACCCATCCAGTATGGAGACTTTGCCATTTGGCAGCGTAAATGGTTGGCAGATACACGGATGGACGAACAACTAGCCTACTGGACGCAACAGTTGGCAGACGCTCCAACACTGTTAGAACTGCCCACTGACCGTCCCCGTCTCGCCATGCAACAATTTAAGGGTGGACGCCAAGCTTTCTCGATTACACCGGAATTAAGTGCCGCACTCAAAAAGCTTAGTGCGGAATCCGGGGCAACAATCTTTATGACGCTGCTTGCGGCCTTCAATCTACTGCTGGCCAGATTGTCAGGACAGGACGATATCTTGGTGGGTACACCAATTGCCGGGCGTAACCGTGTGGAGACCGAGAACATCATTGGTTTCTTTCTCAACAGCCTTGTCCTACGCACTGATCTATCGGGAACCCCTTCTTTTCGCGAATTGCTATCTCGCGTCAAACAGACCACGTTGGATGCATACAGTCATCAAGATATCCCTTTTGAAAAGTTGATTCAAGAACTGCAACCCGAACGCGATTTGAGTCGCACCCCTCTCTTTCAGGTCTGGTTCAACATGGTGCCTAAACGTCAACCCACCCTTTTGCCTGGTCTTACCATCGAGTCAATGGCAACGGGTTTTGAAGCAACAGCCAAGTTCGACTTGAGTATTTATATACGTGAGGATGATGAGTGTATTCGCTTCAACGTTGTCTATAATGCCAACCTATTTACACATAACCGTATTGAATCCATATTGATTCAGTATAAACAGCTTCTTGCGAATATTACTCACGGGTCTACAGAACCAATTGCGACAATGGTTCCGTTTGTCACTCGACAAACCATTTGTCCAAACAACGCGTTTGCGTATGTTCCTGAGTATGCCATAGAGAAATCAATTGCTGCTAGTTTTGAAACACAGGTTATGCAACACCGAACGCGGATCGCCATCCAAACGGAACAGCATCAGTGGTCCTATCAAGAACTCAATCGCAGAGCCAACCAAATTGCTCATGCCATATGTGGACAGAATGCCGAATCGCGGCGTATTGCACTGCTCTTTGAACACGATGCACCAATGATTGCGGCTATGTTGGGTGTGCTAAAAGCTGGGATGAGTTATGTACCGCTCGACCCGACCTATCCTGAAGAGCGGTTGCTGTACATGTTGACAGATGCACAAGTAGAGGGGCTTATGACCAACAGTCAAAATTTAGTTTACGCTCAAACGCTGGCCAGAGCGACCGTACCGTTGCTCAACGTAGATGAGCTAGATGAGACACTCTCAACTGAGAACCTCAATCTCGCTATCTCACCCGATAGGCTGGCCTACATTCTCTACACGTCGGGGTCGACAGGACAACCTAAGGGCGTCGTGCAGAATCAGCGCAATGTCTTACACTTTATCCGCGCCTATACGAACAATCTGCATATTGCACCAGAAGACCACTTGACGCTACTCTCTTCTTACAGCTTTGATGCCGCAGTGATGGCTATTTACGGCGCACTGCTCAATGGAGCCACCCTCTGCCCGTATGATTTAAAGAAAAAGGGTGTTGACAGACTGGGAGACTGGTTACAAACACAAGCCATCACAATCTACCACTCTACCCCAACGGTCTACCGCCATTTCATGCAGAATCTCTCCCCAACTGACCAATTCTCAACGGTTCGTCTAGTTGTTATGGGCGGAGAACTGCTTGTAAAAGCGGATGTAGAACTTTACAAGCAACATTTCTTGCCCCATTGTCTGCTTGTCAATGGGTTGGGACCGGGTGCTCACATTGAAGCTTGATATTTTTTGTACTTTGCAACGCAATCAACAGTTGAAGTACCTTATTGATAAAGCAGCCATTGGTTGTTGTACAAGTAACGCCAATGTAAGACCTCACCTACCGAAATTGAGGAATGGCAGTATGTATGCTCATGGTGACGTGCTTGTGCAGACACATTGCGAAGTATGAATCTTCTCGGAGTTTGCTCACCACAAGGAGTTGCCAGGCTAGGCGCATTGGTGCTGATCTTTGTTGTATATCTGCTTGAGGTTTGAGATTAAGTCGTGTCTCCTTTCTCTCTCTTTTTTTTCTTCGCTCAGCGGTGGCAGTGTCAAACTTCTACCAGCCGAAGAGGAACTGGTTCGCTCAATCCTT
>JBCCFC010000862.1:0-6078 GCA_039029935.1 Chloroflexota bacterium | reverse complement strand
GTTTTCTTTACATGCGTGTTCAAGAACTGTCTTATGTTGTATTCGGGGATTTTTGTGAATATTCTTTTCTTTTTTACACTAAATCCAAGTCCGAGCCTTCTGGCTGAGCGCCACATCTGTTCTGCGGGAATTGCTGCCATTTTGCCCCATTTTTACGCCCATATCGAAAAACCTACCCCTAAGAGGACGCTCCGTCCCCAAGCCATCCCTGCGGTGATTGGCAACCCGAATGAAGCCGCGCCTATTGGTGACGACGATGCGAGCGGACAGACCGCTACCTATGAACTGCGTGATGGTGACACCGCTGCCATCCACTTCCGCTTTGTCAACCAAGGCAGTGCGCTCGACATCGCCACCTATCACCTCATCCTGCCTACACCTGACGAGACGGGTACACAGGGCTATGTCATCTTTAACCCCGAAGCCACCCTCGCTCAACTCCCCACCAACAGTGGCTTTGAGCTTTTCGAACGCAACGGCCAATGGTTCATCGTCGGTCCATTGCTGACAGGTGAACAGCATATCACCTTCATCATTGAGGCGGTCAGTGGGCGTATTGACCACCAAATTACGGGTGAGAACATTCAGTTGGTGATTCGCAATGCGGATGAGGTTGACCTGTTGGTGTTGACAGCAGGTGCGGGCAACAACCTCTTCATTCCAACCACAACACCGATTTGGCGACGTTTCTTGCCACTGATTACTCGGTAGTGGGTAATTATGATTAGAGTGATTTGACACAACAGAACAGATAGACTATCCTTATCAAAAATCAACAGGACGAGTGGGAAGACAAGGAAGGGCTCATATTTCTCAAGGAACTCTTCCTGACCTTCCCGTTCTTCCTGTTAAACTCAGAAAGGAAATCGTCTATGGCTGACACTGTACACAACATTCACGACCGAGGCTATACCAAGCTCTTCTCAAACTTGACCATTTTCAAGCAACTACTCATTAGTTTCGTGAAAGAATCATGGGTTGACGAACTTGACTTCAACACCGCTGAACGTGTCAACAAATCGTTTGTTTCCGACAGTTATAAACATCGTACCAGCGACATCCTCTACAAGGTGAAACTGCGTGGCAAAGATATTGATTTGTTGGCGTAAGAGATGATGGCACTCTTTGAAAAAGAAGAGGACAAACGCGCCATCTCCTTGTTGTTCAACTGGTTTATGCAGTTGTGGAAGAATGACAAGATTAGTCGAGAAGATTATGACAAGCTGGATAAAGTCTATCGAGAAGCAGAGGAGGTGAAGACAATGTTAGAAGTAACCATTAAAACGTATAAACAGCGATTGTATGATGAGGGTCATGCCGATGGGATCGAGAGAGGGATCGAGAGAGGGATCGAGAAAGGGATACAACAAGAAAGACAACGACGCCTTGATGAACAACGAACGATTCTGGTTGGGCTACTCAACTACTGTTATTCGTTGCCGTCTCAACAAATGGAAATCGTGAAAGATGACCTCCAACTGATTGAGACGATTAAAGAGCTAAAAGCGTTAATCAATACCTGTTTGGACAGGAAGCCTTTTGATGCGTTTCGATCATTGTTGGATGAAATGCTTGATAGAGTATAGATATTTACTTTTTTCAATATATATTGAAAAAAGACTGACACTATGTGATCTAATTTCACATAGTGTCAGTCATTTTTTTATGTGCAGTAGAATCAGGTCGTAAAGCCATATCATTTTTTATGGCAGTTGCAAACTTTCATATTTATAGTATACTACTGATCAATTCGAGCATTTCTTGATTTTGTAGTCTATATTCAGAGGAGAAACTTATGTCGAACAAACTAAGTCGTCGTCAATTTTTGGCCTTGACGGGTGCTGCGGGTGCGAGCTTGATGTTAGCCGCCTGTGTGCCACCACCAGAGGAAGGTGCTGGAGGCGGTGGTTCCGCGCCAGATGCGGAGGGAACAACACTGGTGGCGTGGTTTACAGACCGCCGTACCATCAATGTGATGACAGAAGAGGTTGCTATTCCTGAGTTTGAGGCAGCAAACGAGGGCATCACCATCGAGATGCAGTTTGTGCCCGGTGGTGAGGTCCAGCAGAAGTTGCTGACGGCCAACGCTGCGGGTAATGCGCCGGATGTGGCGGCGATTGATGAAACGTTCTTGGATACATTGACCAAGGAAGAGGTGTTGCTGCCATTGCCAGAAGAAGTCATCAACGTCAAGGAAGAGTTTGGCGAGTTGACGTCAACGCTTTATCGCATCTCGCCAACAGGTGGCGAGGGTGAGTTCTATGGTCTGCCGAATGGTGTCTTTAGCAGCCAAATTTTCTACAATGCAGGATTGCTGGATGAATTGGGCTACTCGCCAGATGATATCCCTGCGCGTTGGGATGATTTCCTGACATGGGCGTCCGACATTACCGAATGGGATGGCGATACATTGGTCCGCTCTGGTTTGGCAATTTATGGCAACGAATATTCCATGTATGAAGACCTTCGTCTTGAAATCGGCGGGCCGATTGATGGCAATGTCTTCCCAACCAAGGACAGTGTGAAGCACAATGATGATATCGGTAATCAAGCATGGCAACACATCATGGATATTTATGATGTCCACAAGACTGACAGCCGTGAAGAGGGTATCCACTCACGTGAACGATATGGCTTTGGCAACGCTGTCTGCCTCTATAACTGGACATGGTTTAACGGTTTGATGGACACGCAGTATACGGATATCGATTGGGGGCTGCATCTGCCACCAACGATGACTGGTGAGCCTGTCTATGGTCGTCGTGGTCCAGATGTTGGGTTCACTGTGACGACACAGAATGAGGACAATCTCAATGATTCGTACACGTTCTATCAATATTTGGTCAGCGCCGACTATCTGGCGCGCTATTGTAAACTGCGTGGTATTCAGCCGGGTCTGAAATCCATGTGGAATGATCCAGACTTCTCAGAGGAATCCGGCCCACGTTGGGCCGCGGTTGCGATCAAGAATCGTCCAGAAAACAGCGTTGACTTTGGGTTCTGGCCGAGTGAGTTGGTTGATAGCACAGGTCGTATCCTGCCATCCATTCGTGATGAAGGTGAAAACATCACCGAGGTGTTACAACGTGCCGAAGACGAAGGCAATGCATTCTTAAGTGCCAATCCACAATGGAGCATCTTGAGCGCGGCTGACTATGAAGCCAATCCACAGTGGTTGACGGCAGCGGGATAGAGTTAGGATGTAGGGGTGTGATAGTGTGATAGTGTGATGGTGTGATGGCGTGATGGTGTGATAGTGTAATTAACATAGATAATGTTATTCACTATTCACTATTCACTCATCACTATCCACTATCCACTATCAACTATTCACTCATCACTATTCACTATTTTTTATGAACACAATAACTGAAAGCTGGTTGCCCAAGCATCCGATGGGACGGATTGTTCTGTTGCTTACGGTGCTGTTTATGGGCATGATGATCTGGGTCCCCATTGCCGAGATGTTTGTCTGGAGCTTTTATGTCAAAGAACCGGGGCATCAGGAGTTTGCAGGGTTTGCCAACTACCTAAAATTGCTGACAGATGATCCCGTTTTTTGGAAATCTCTACGCGTGACCTTCAATTTTGCGGTCTTGGTTGTGCCTGGTATCACAATTCTAGGGCTACTGCTGGCCGTTGGGCTGAACCGCATCACCAACAAAACCATTCGCGGCTTTTTCACGGTTTCCTATTTCACCTCGTATGTAGTGCCGCTGGTGGCAATTGCCTTGGTCTGGCGCTACCTCTATCTACCGGGCAAACAGGGGTTGCTCAATGTCCTGCTCGACTTTGTGGATTTAGGGCCGATTCGATGGCTCACGACCAGTGAATGGGCGTTGCGTTCATTGGCGATTTTGCGCGTGTGGAAAGAGGCCGGGTATGCAATGGTGCTGTTTTTGGCGGGGTTACAGGCAATTCCCACGATGTACTATGAAGCGGCGCAGGTCGATGGGGCTAACAATTGGCGACAGTTTCGCCATATCACGCTGCCACTCTTGACGCCGATCATTACGTTTGTGGTGATTATCACAACATTGAGCGCATTCCTTGCCTTTACCGAGGTCTATGTCTTGACCGACGGCACCAGCGGGCGCGGTGGCCCCAACTATGCCACCAACCTAATGGCCTTCCACATCTTTAACACAGCCATTGCCTACGGTCATGCAGGCTACGGCAGTGCCATGTCCGCTATCTTTTTCATCATTATGGTGGGGGTCGGCTATTTACAGTACCGATTTATTCAGGTAACAATTGATTATTAGGGAAGAGTTGAAAGGTGGAAGGGTTGAAGGGTTGAAAGGTGGGAGAGTTGAAAAGTTGAAAAGTTGAAGGGTGATATGACATATGCAGTTTTATAACGACCTGCAATCATGCAACATTCAACTTTCAATATAGACCTCTTTAATCCCTCAACTCTTCAACTCTTCAACTTTTCAACCTTTCAACTTTTCAACCTTTCAACTTTTATACAAGGACAATTTCATGAGCGACGTTAATTGGCGAGAGCATGGGATTCGCGTTGTGCGGGGCGACCAGCTTGATACAAATACAGCGCAGACGCCGGGGATGAATCGGGCGGTGGCGATCAATCAGGCAATGGCAGGAGCGCAGAAGATTTGGGCGGGGACAGTCGATATTCATCCCAAGGCCAAGACGGGGGCGCACCATCATGGTGAGCTTGAAAGCGTGATCTATGTGTTGAGTGGCAAAGCGCGGATGCGTTGGGGGGATCAGCTTGAGTATGTGGCCGAAGCGGGGCCAGGCGACTTTATCTTTGTGCCGCCCTATGTGCCGCATCAGGAGATCAATGCCAGCGATGATGAGCCGTTGCAATGTGTGCTGGTGCGTAGTGACCAAGAGGCGGTGGTGGTGAATCTGGATATTCCTGTGGTTGAGGAGCCAGAAGAGGTTCACTGGGTGGACCCAATTCATGCAGAGCTGGCAGAATGACGAGGGTGGAATTATGAGTGAGCAGTTATTGGCGATGACGCCGGAACAGAAGCAGCAGTTTGATGAGGATGGATTTATTCTGCTGGAGGATGCGCTTTCAGCAGATGAAGTGGAGACGTTGCTTAACGTCACGGATGAGTTCGACACTCACTATCGTCGTGAGCGTAACCTTGCTGCGGATGCGGCCTTTCAGTTGCGCAATTGTGTCGCAATGCATCCGCTCTATCGCGGTATGATTGACCATCCCAAGTTGTTGCCCTATGTGGTTGATGCTATCGGCTATAACATTCAAATCCGTACATCGCATGTGGACATTCGCCCACCGATGTCGCCCGAACATGCCAAAATCGAATTGGGGTCGCGCCAGGGATTTTTCCCCTGGCATTCGGATGGTCCCAACTTTGGCTGGCCGCGCGTCAATGGGCAAATTCCCTTTATGGAGGTCAAGATCGGTTACTATCTGACCGACCTCAGCGAACACAACAGCGGTGCGATTTGTGTGGTGCGGGGGAGTCATAAGGAATCGCCTTGGATTGGCACGAATGGATCGCAGAAAGTGGATGAAAGCCGTATTGTTGAGGTCAACGTCAAATCCGGTACGGCCATGCTCTGGCGCACAGCCTTGCTGCACTGTGTGACGCCCAATCTCGCCAGTCATGCGCGCAAATGTCTCTATTATGGCTATGGGCATCGTTGGATTCGGCCATCCGACTATGATCATCAGGATGCGTCGGTGCTGGCGGACTGTACGCCGATTCAGCTGCAACTGTTGGGCGAATTGGGGACGGGGAAAGCTAATTACAATGGCGATGATCCGGTGGTGCATCCGGTGTCGCGCTATTGGCGTCCAAGGGATGAGGATATTCCGTTGAAGGCGTGGGCAGAGGCGCAAGCGAATCAATTGGCGGCGGTATAGCGTTGAGCCGCCACCGAATGAGTTCGGTGCTATCGTGAGAAACCGCCACCGAATTCATTCGGTGTTATTGTGGGAAACCGCCACCGAATTCATTCGGTGTCTATTATAGGAAGTACACTGAAGTGTACTGTGGCTGAACCTGTTTCTAACAGGTTTCCTGTATTAGCATGGGATTTGCAATCCCGTGTAACCTGTTTCTAACAGGTTTC
>JBCCFC010000861.1:0-6078 GCA_039029935.1 Chloroflexota bacterium | reverse complement strand
TCTTGCCTTCGCAGTTTTGCCCTCAACATTCTTCGGCATAATGGCATTTCCAATGTTCGTCTTGCTATTTTTCGCAATAGCATGGATATTTACCATCTTCTTGATTATCAGGGCGTTCTTTAGAACTGAACAGCCCTGGTTTGTGAACCGACACCACAGCCTGCTTCCAATACACGACTGCCAGCAGGGTAGGCCGTATCGACATGGAGCAACTCAACCAGCGTCATAGCTTGGTCTTGTAGGCGGATATTCTCTCTTGGATCATATCCATGCACATATGTCTGAATCATTTTATCTCTTTCAAAAAATTATATTTTTCGTTTACCTTCGGATGGTTGATACCACGCAAGAGTATTTATCAAGTTGCTTTATGAACTGTCGTCATTTATCGGATATTGCTAATTCTGAACAACTCTAATCTTTGGCGTCTATCTCATCGCGCTCAGAAGTGAGTTCAAATCGATATGAGATAGCATTAAAATTGAGGCGTGGTTCATATGAGGGTAACAATTGATACCTTATGAACCATGCCAAAAAATATATCAAAGAATAGTCAAAACGGAAAGTTGATAATCATTGTTGACGATAGTCTGAGAAATAGAGAATGTGCTTGCTGCTGTACTCATTCAATTTGCTATGCGGTAATGCGACGTGTAATGGAGTAGCTAACTCTCCTTATAAAAGTATTCCATGTTTTGACAGAGGCTACGATGCTAATGTATGATGAGGGAATTGGGTACAACCCCTTATTTTCTTAACCAGAGGTGGTTGCCGTTATTTGGAGAGATAAAAATGACCGTCCAAGCAAGTACATTATCATCAAGTACATTATCATTAAAAAATACCGATCCGCTGATTGAAACAGTACAGTTAGAAATATCACAAGATATTTTAGCCGCACTAAAAGTTGGTATTCAAGATTTCGCTCAGTACATACGCCTTGTCACAGCCATTGCCTGTTTTCAGGAGAAGAAATTATCGCTTGGCAAAGCAGCTCAACTCGCCGGATACAATCGACTTGATTTTTTAGACCTACTTGCCAATCGAAACATTGATGTCTTTGATTATGATGAGTCCTTTGTTGATAATGAATTACAAGGCGCGGCACACTTAGCCTCTATCACCACATGATTATCAGTAACGCAACACCTCTCATTGCCTTTGCGCGCATTCAACGGCTCGACCTATTACGACAAGTCGTAGGCTCACTTGTTATCCCTGAAATGGTTGCCGAAGAGATTCGGGGCTACCGAGGTGGGCAATACGCAGAAATCGATCTCAAGCGCGAGTCATGGATAACTGTGCAATCTGTGAAATCTCAGACACAAGTTCGGTTGTTGTTACCTACGCTCGACCAGGGCGAAGCCGAAGTCATTACGCTCGCCCTTGAACAGAAAGCGAAGTTAGTGCTCATTGATGAACTAACAGGTCGTAAAGTCGCCGAGTCTCTCCATTTGTCTGTAATGGGGTCCGTTGGTATTTTGATTCGTGCAAAGCAGATGGGTATCATTCCCACAGTCAGACCGCTGCTTGACGAAATGGTAAACCGAGGTATTCGTTACAGCCAACGGTTTATCACATCGGTTCTCCAGCAGATTGGTGAATAACGATGATGTGGGTGTATTCAATGGTCGTCTATCCTCTACATTGTTCATTGTCCTCGCCGTCATCGGGATGCAAATGGGATAACTCATCTGGTAATGATCAGTCCTATCCATCGGTATAGTTTTCCCGTGGTTTGTGATGATGGAAACTCGTATGTCCAATCTTCTGGTCGCATGACATATCCATATTTCACCAGATATTTATAGTGAAGCGTAGATGGATACTGACCTCTCCTGTCTCATTATTTTGTTCACACCATTGGTCAACCAACTGCATCCCAGCTTTCTCCATGACACGCGCCGATGCTTGATTATCGACATTGCATTCACCAAACACACATGTTGCCCCCAGCGAGTCAGACATATAGTTGATCGCCGCTTGCAATGCTTCGCTCATATAGCCGCGTCCCCAATAGGCAGGATGCAGGGCATAGCCAAAATCATAGTCACCTTTGCTCAAGTCACTAGGACGCCCCCACCCAATCCAGCCAATTGTTTTGTTCGAGTACTGTTGCACAATGGCAAAATTATAGGCTTCACGTGGCCGCTGCTGGTTGTGTTGCATTGCACCCTAAATCCACGCTTGTGCGGCGGCTTTGTCCACAAGTCGTAGCCATGATTGATAGTCCGTGACCAAGGTCGATTGGCTCATCTCAAAAATAGTGTGCCAATCATCTTTGATAAGGTCTCTCAGTGTAAGCCGGGCTGTCTGTAGTTCAAATATGTCATCACTTTGTTTACTCATTTTGATTGCTGTACAACGTATAATGCTGCCTGTTCTTCGCTCCCCACTGCGTTAACACCTTTGACGCCACCGACCCGACTGGTACAGGACCAATACTCAACCTTTCCCAGCCTTGTTGTGTCGCGGTCATATGCACCTGTTCCCAAAGCACTCGACCAACGCCACGCTCTCGCCACCCAGACTTGACCGCGCCATAGAGGATGCGCCCCGCCTTGCATGATTGCTGTAGACGCCACATCAGCCATGCCCGCCAAAGCAGGTTACGCCCACCGTGTGCCAAGCGCAAGACAGGTGACAGATCAGGCTGCATCAACACAAAGCCAACAACCTCGCCATCAACCTCGGCAACATGTCCAAGCAACGGCGCAATTGCCAGTTGACGCAAGATGAAGGCGACCTCGGTTGCATCGGGCGGCATAAACATCGGCCAGATGGCAACCGCTTCCTCAAACAAGGGCAGCAGATCATCGGCCAGTCGTTGTGGATCAAGTGGCGTGATTCTTAGCTCTGGCACTGTTGTGGTTTTTTGTGCAGCATTGACAGACGCATGATAAAGTTGGCTTTCAGCAATAGGATTGAGTAGATGTGATAGGAGTTCTGGCAGAAACGGTGGGTTATAGGACGTATGCAGTGGTGGAGTTTGGTCAAAGACATTGTCAAGGAGACCCTGTTGTAGATAGGGCGACAATCCAACGGGGCCGACCATACGATTAACGCCCTGATGCCAGCCAAGTTCCTGTACTTTGTCCAAAAGGCGTTCCACACACTCTTCATTATTGATGCCTTGTAGCAAGCCCAAATAAGCAGTGGCGGGATGGCGACGTCTTTCCACCAACATCACGGTTGCCGCAATCGGCTCTTCCATCAGGCTCATTGAGTGGAGATTGGTGAGCGAACCGATCTTATAGGAATCATCCGTGTCACGGCTATTATCAACCTGGCGACGCATGGCGTCAAAGTAGATGGGTTGTGGATAGAGGCGGCTCAGGTGTGGATCATCCCGTAGCAATGTCCGACGCAACGCTGGGTAGTACGGTGGAACCCAGCGTGAATCACGACGATAAAGTTCCCACCATTTGTGGATAAAGGTTCCCGTTTCCCAGCGGTTCTCGGCGATGTGAGGATAGTGATTGAAGTATTCTGAATACATTGATTTACTGTCTAAAATTCATGTAAATAACGCCATGTTGTTACACTGACAATACACGCCCCAATAACCCACAAAATTGTCCGTATGCGATCAGCGTCCAGAAGCTGGCTTATGGTCTTGTGTGAAAAGCCCTGTCCAAGTTGGGTATGTGCAGGGACGGCCATCAGAAAGGTGACGCCCCAAATCGAGAGGGTGCAGAGCAACGCGGCGAGGGCGAAGAGCCGCAGTTGTGTCTGCCAGAGCATGACGACGAGTATGCAGTTGATGGCTAATTCGGCCAGCATCATTGGGACAACCACTTTAGAGATGGCGTTTGTGTGAAAATTGTGGAAGGCCGCAAAGTTCTCTTCTTGAAACCGAAAGCTTGGATAATGAACAAAGTGAATGGTCAGAATCAGCCCCACCAACATGTAGACAATCGCAAAGTTCAAGAGAAGAGCAAACAAGCGCATGGGTTATCCTTCAAGTGGCTTGATACGTTCATCAAGCGGTACATCAAAGGTCTTCAAAATGGTTCCCAAGGTCAGGTACACACCAATCGTAAAAATCGTGTCAATGACGCCTGCATTTCCCAGATGTTGTTGCAAGCTCGCTGCTGTCTCTACTGTCAATTCTTGATAGGTACGCATCTCATCGACACTACGCAAAATGGCCCGTTCATCATCCGCCCAGCCCGCTGCCTCTGGTCCTTCTTGCACACGTGCAATCTCCCCATCAGTCAACCCTGCTGCCCGTCCGCGTACAACATGATGTGTCCACTCATACTCAGACTGCATGATGTGTCCGGCACGCAAAATCAGCAGTTCACGCTGACGTTCTGTCAATGAGCTATCCTTGACAATGTAGTTGCGTAGGGGTGCATAGGCCGCTGTCAACGATGGGTTGTGCGCCACCATACGGTGGATATTGAGGATACTGCCTGTCAAGCTATCGGTCAACTCGCTCGGCCACTGTTCATCTGATAAAGGTGGCAATAGGTCTTGTCTATTCACAAATGGTATCTCCCGAATTCTCTTTCTGTGAAACCTCTGCGTTCTCTGCGTCCTCTGCGGTTCAAAAGCAACTTAATGTCGGGGGCTACCCTCAACAAACTCCTTCAATTCCTGCATCGCTGTCTCCAATAACTGCTTTTGACGCCCCCGCAAAAGCTGCACAATCAACGACATTGGGCCATGATAAGTATGTGTAGCGCGCAGCTTACAGCCCCCCGCATCATCACTAAAGCTGGCACTATTGACGATCTGTAGCCCCATCGTGCTGCTTTCCCAGACAACGGTGTTGGCAGGCACACACATACGCACAACGGCTTTTGTGGTTGTAGAGCCAAAGAGACTCTGGTGACGAATGGCAAACCGTGCGCCCTCTTGCCAAGGTTTTAACGTTTGATTGTTCAGCCAGCGTACTTCCTGTACCTGTGAATTCCAACGCGGCCACTGGTTGACCTGGCTAAATTTCTGCCAAACTGCGCCTGTTGCGGCGTGAATGTAAATTTCAGATTGTATTTGCATAATGAAAGGTTGAAGGGTTGAAGGGTTGAAGGGTTGAAGAATAGACAAGCTAGTTGTTTCAACTCTTCAACCTTTCAACTCTTCAACCCTTTTTTATAATCCCAAGAACATGCCGCCATCGACAAGCAACGATGAGCCTGTAATATAGCCCGCTTGCTTGCTGCATAGGAAGGTGACGGCGGCGCCAAATTCCATGTATGTGCCAAGTCGTCCCATCGGGACTTTTGACTCGAACATACCAAATGCTTCTTCCAACGAGATCCCCTCGCGGTCTGCGGCCTGTTGAGAAAGTTCTGTAATACGGTCTGTGCGGATTGTACCGGGACAGACATTGTTGACGGTAACACCTTTGGGCGCAAGCTCTGCACTCAGCGTTTTGACCAAACCATGCACAGCAGCCCGAGCAGAATTGCTCAATACCATGTTGGGTAGTGGCTGCTTTGCCGTGATGCTGGTGATGGCGATGAGACGGCCTTGGTCGCTTTGTGTGACATGTGGCAGTGCTGCGCGGAACATACGCGCTGTACTCATCGTGTTTAGCTGTAACGCTGTTTCCCACTGCTCATCGCTCATGGCCTCAAAGGGACCACTCGGTGGCCCGCCAGCGTTGGCAACCACAATATCAAGCTGACCAAAGTGTTCTGCGGCTTGGTTAATAAAATTACCCGGCGCGCTTGGTTCGCTCATGTCCACCACAATGGGCAGTACGTCGGCTCCCGTTTCATCACGGATAGCTTTCGCTGATTCTTCCAATTTGTCTGGCCGACGCGCACACATGGCGATTCGACAGCCCTCTTGCGCCAATGTCATGGCCGAGCCAAACCCCAGCCCCGCGCTAGACGCTGCAACCGCAGCCACACGATTCTCAAGATGTAGGTTCATTGGTATCTCCTTAATAAGGTTGCAAGTGGCAGGTTGCAAGTGATAGACTATGTATGATACGGAGTACTATTCACTATTCACTGTTCACTATTAACTATTCAACTTTGCCTTTAATTTCATAATGCGTTGATAGGATTGATCGATGCGTTCTTCACTGATGCTGCCATTTTCCACAAATTCACGGATTGT
>JBCCFC010000860.1:0-6082 GCA_039029935.1 Chloroflexota bacterium | reverse complement strand
TAGCTTCGCACAACAGCGAATTTTTATGGCGACTTCACGCCGTGCATCACTCGCCGGAAAAGCTCTATTGGCTCAACGTGGGTCGATTTCACCCGCTTGAAAAAGCGATACAATTTTTATTTGATGCCCTCCCGTTTATTCTCGTTGGCGTCAGCGAGGAAGTTCTATCACTCTACTTTGTCTTCTATGCCATCAATGGCTTTTTTCAGCATTGCAACATTGAACTCAGGTTTGGCTTTTTGAACTATATCATCAGTAGCCCCGAACTACACCGCTGGCATCATTCCAGACTGATCCACGAATCAAATTCCAACTATGGAAACAACATCATCATTTGGGATTTGCTATTTGGCACCCGCTATTTCCCCAAGGATGCGCATGTGAAAGAGTTGGGTCTGATCAACAATCGCTATCCTGATACATTTCAGGCACAACTAAAAACACCCTTTACACCGGGTCTTGATAAGAAAGATGTGCCATTACTCTCCTTTAAAGAGGTGATGATCAATTTTTTGATCAAGCTGCGGATGTTCAGCTTTCGCTATCAATATTATCTACCGATGAAGCGGGCGGCAAAGAACCCCTATCGGTCACAAGAAAAATTCTTGATGAACTTGGTGCGCAAAAATCGCGACACAAAATTTGGACAAGCACATTCATTTGACAAGATTCACTCCTATGACACCTTCAAGGCGTTGGTGCCAGTCCAAGAGTATGAAATGCTGCGCCCCTATATTGACCATCAAGAGGCAACCAAAGAGCCAGGACTCAATCACCAGCAGCCGCTTATGTATAATCAGACCAGTGGCACAACGGGACAGCCCAAGTATATTCCTGTCCTACAAGACACCTTAGATGATCTGAAAAAGTCTCAATCTTTGATGGCCTATACCCAATATCGGTCAAATCCAAGAGGCTTTTCGGGAGGTCTTGTTGCGTTGGTCAGCCCAGCCATCGAAGGCCATTTGGAAAGCGGTACACCCTATGGCTCGGCATCGGGTCATATCTATAAAAATTCCCCCAAGATTATGCAGACCAAATATTTAATCCCCGCCGAGGTCTTTGAGATCGAAGACTATTTTGTCAAATATTATGTCATCATTCGGCTGGCGATTGAACACAAAAATGTGACCTATTTGGGGAGTCCCAATCCGTCTACCTTTCTCAGATTGTTGGACATTATTGAGACGCATCGCAAGCAACTGGTTGAAGATATTGCCCAAGGGACGCTCTGGGGGTTGGCGGACCTGCCGCTACACATATCGCAGGCTGTTCAAGCCAAATTAGCCCCAAATCGTGTGCGCGCTGCCGAGCTCAACGAGATATTCAGCGCAAACGTATCCATTGGGTTTGACCGCATTTGGCCCAATCTGCAAATTCTATCCGCGTGGACGGGGGGCAGTTGTGGCATTGCGCTGGAAGCGGTCAAAGAGAAGTTACCGCCAGACACCACCATCATCGAATTAGGCTATCTCGCCAGCGAGTTGCGTGGCACGATCCTCATGGATGGTGATACAACCGATGGCATCCCAACCTTTCAGGAGAATTTCTTTGAATTTGTCGAAAAGGGGCAATGGGAGGATGATCACCACGAGTTTTTGACCCTTGATCAGGTGCAGGAAGGTCGCGAGTATTACATCTTTGTCACCACTGGTGCTGGTTTATATCGCTACAATATGAATGATATTGTCAAGGTGACAGGGTTTTTTGAAAAGACACCGCTGATCCGATTCATCCAAAAAGGCAAGGGGATCACCAGTCTCACAGGCGAAAAACTCTATGAGGGTCAAGTGATTGATGCTGTGATGGACACTGTACAGGCACTCGGGTTGACGTTGACCTTTTTTCAACTGTTGGCGAACCAAGACGGCTTTGTCTATGAACTCTATATTGAATGTCAGAACCCCGCAGCCATTGCTCCAGCACAGATGGCGGTGATGATTGAGGAAAATCTATCCAAGCGCAACCTAGAATATAAGGCCAAACGCTTAAGCGGGCGGCTGCAACCGTTGGTTGTCTACCCGCTCAAAAATGGCACCTTTGAGCAGTATAAAAAGGACAGCGTTGAGAAAGGGCAAAGAGAGGGGCAGTTCAAAACGGTTGCGCTGCAATATAAGCAGAACTTCACATTTTCGTTTGATGCGTTTATACAGGATAAACCCAAAAAAGAGCTTAGATAAACGCGGAGCTAGGCACGCTCTAGTGCCGGATGGTCGCATTAGAGAATGCTCCCTCCGCCTATTTCTAAAAATTACTTAAGATGAGGGCTGAAGACAATGATCAAAGATTTAACGATAAAAGAGATCCATATTCCATTTCGGGTCTCTTTCAAACATGCAAGTGCCGAGCGCGCAAAGACCGAGGGGATTTGGGTTGAGGCCGTTTCAGAGACGGGTGAACGGGGCTTTGGTGAAGCCTGCCCCAGATCGTATGTGACGGGCGAGACGGTTGAGAGCACAATCCATTTTTTCTCGACGGTCAAAGCAGAGGTGATCCAAGATGTTGGCAGTCTCCATGATTTGCGGGCGTGGGTTGCGCAAAATAAGCAAGCAATTGATGAAAATCCGGCTGCGTGGTGTGCAATCGAACTAGCCCTGCTCGATTTGTTTGCACGGGAAGCGGGTACATCTGTGGAGACCTTGCTGGCAATGCCCCCCCTTCAAGGCCGCTTTCACTATTCAGCCGTTGTCGGCGACGGCTCTTTTCCGCAATTTCAGACGCAGATGAAGCAATATCTCTCAATGGGGTTTCATGATGTGAAGGTCAAGATTTCGGGTGAGCTTGAAAAAGACCGCGAGAAACTCGACTGGCTCACACAGGTAGCAGCAGCATCAACGCCGGATTTGAGGCTCCGCGTCGACGCCAATAATCTCTGGGCAACATCAGACGCGTGTATCGCCTATTTTCAAAATTTAGGGCATCCGCTTATGGCTATCGAGGAACCGTTAGCCCCCAATCACTATCACGACCTACATCAAATTTCGACGGCGTTGCAGACAAAGATTATCTTGGACGAGAGCTTTTTACGGATCGATCAATTTGATGCCCTATCCTTTGCCCCAGACATCTGGATACTCAATCTGCGGGTTTCAAAAATGGGTGGATTGATTCGTACCATCGCCATTGCCGAAAAAGCCAGAGCGGTGGGGATGCCTATTATTGTCGGTGCACAAGTGGGCGAAACCAGTGTACTGACCAGAGCAGGGTTGAGCGTGGCCCATTATACCAAGGATATTTTGCTGGCGCAGGAAGGCGCCTTTGGGTTGCATCTGTTGGAACGGGATGTCTGTCAACCGCCGCTCATGTTTGGCGCAAAAGGCATTTTGGACACATCCACCTATGCCCTCGACCAGGCCGTTGGATTTGGGTTGAATTTTTATAGTGGATAGTTGATAGTGGATAGTTGACAGTTGAGAGTTGACAGTTGAGAGTTGACAGTTCACTTCAATCACCTGAAAATGGCGCAATGTCTGCGTCAACCCAGCCTCATCGGTAAACAGCATCCCCTGCTCCTGCATAAACGTTCTGGCTGGCTCCGCAAAGCCACCGCGTGCATGAAACCAACAGACAACGGCATCATGCCCCTTGTCATCGGCCAAATGCTGTGCAGCTTCCCAGAAATGGACAACGACGGGTTTACTCACTGGGGCCTGCCAGTTCACCATCTACTATCAACTATCCACTATCCACTATCCACTATCAACTTTCAACTTTCAACTTTCAACTCTCAACTAGGACAAATGCCCCAACCATTTCCAGTCCGCTTCTCAACTATTTGTCTGAACTTACGCTTCACCACAAATTCATACACCATTCATAACACCTAGACCTAGAATTTTATAACACCATTTCATACACCCCCTTGCTATAGTTGCGCATGGCTATCGGGAAGCACAAGTACAACTATCGTCGTCCACACAAAAAACTTAAATTTGTCTAAAGAGTACAGATTCATTTGCCAAAAAATCTGAATAAAACAGTGATGTTCAATGATGGTTGCTTTTCTGCGTTATAGGCTTATTTCGTCTACACAGTACTTAGTGCCTTGTAAACTAAATAATTGCGTGTTTTGGTCATTCCTGCGAAGGCAGAAATCCAGCGTTGCGCCAGAGTGGATTCCTGCCTTCGCAGGAATGACAATGCCAAAAAACTTAGTTTACAAGGTACTTAGGTAATCCCAGAAAGTTTTTAGATATAAATGCTGGAACATACTACAACAGATTTGGGAAAGGAACGGATTTGGGAAAGGAACGGATTTCTCCTGTGCGTTGAGACTAAAATCCGTTCCCGTCCTTAATCAGTTGTAGTATGTTTATCTAATTTCTTTTTGGGATTACTTAAGATTGGACGACACCAACAAAATATCAATGATTTAATAGTCAAAGGATATGCCAATATGAATCAAAAATGTTTGAAGAAGTCAAATGGTGATGTGGGAGAAATCTCCCAGAGAGGACATGGTAGGGAACATTGTCAGGCACATTGTCGGGTACATCGTCCCCCCGCCAACCACAACCCCAAACGGACACAACAGGGGATACAACAGGGGATACAACAAGGGACACAACAAGGGACACAACCGCATCTATTTCGATGGGCGTCCCCTTGGCCGACTCACTTCACAGCCATGCACACAACACGACATCTGATTGTGGGCGTGTTGATTGTGTTAATCCTCCTGATACCCTCCTTTTTGACTGCATACCCAACTCTAAGCTCGTTTATCGAGTTTCTGCCGAACTTTACAAAAGCCGCGTTGGCTCAACCCGGCACGGGTGACACCGACGGCGATGGCATCCCCGACGCCACCGACCTCGACGACGACAACGACGGCATTCTGGATACCGAAGAAGGTTTACGTTCGGGTAATCTGTTTATCAATGGCGATTTTTCACGTGGCAACCTATCGCGTTGGCATGTCACTGGACAATGGGGGTTTGGTACAGGGGACGGGTCTCAGTCTATTGGAGAAAACTTTAATAATGCTGCCAGCGGAGACACACTTTCGCAAACGTTACATTACCTCACGAGCGTCGTCGCTGGCGATGGTTTTATCACATTGTCGTTTACCGTAAACAGCAATAACATAGATGACGAGGTCTCTGCGTCTACGTCAATCGCCTTCCTTGAGATTCGATTAAATGGCGTAACATATGTCACAGTGACGAACCCAAATGGCAGCAATACGGGCACAATCGTGGCGAGTAATGGGGCCGCTCTTGGCGCGGGTTCTCCATCAACATTTACGATTACGACAGATCGAACTGTCATGACGCCAGTGACTGTTCGCATTCCTTATTCCGGTGGTCCATCCACAGCAAATTTCGCTGTTGTGATGATTGCCGATGGTGATGATTTCCGTGTTGATGACTTTCATATTGCCGCCTTCCTTCAGCGGGACACGGACCTCGACGGAGTCCTTGACCACCTTGACCTAGACTCGGACAACGATGGCATCAACGACGTGGACGAAGCAGGCGGCACTGACACCAACCGTGACGGCATCGCAGACGGTACACCCAATGCCAATGGCGAACCCGTTCCCGACGGTTTGATCCCAACCGATGTGGACAACGATGGTGCAGCCGCGCCGTATGATGTGGACAGCGATGGCAACGGCATCTTTGACATTGCGGGCGGCGACCAAAATGGCTCCAACCTCAGTGCTTCGGATGCCAACAATGACGGTCGGATCGATGATACGACGGATGGGGACATAGATGGCATTGTCTCGACAGCAGATAATGCCCCCACCACCTTTGGCGACAGTATGCCTGTCCTCCCCACTCCCACTTTCACTCCCACCCCCACTTTCACGTCATCTTCCCGTTCGATCCGCTGACGAAGACGTGCGCCGCCTGCCAGGGGGTCTTCCACCGACACTGCTACAAGATGGCGCCCGAATGCCCGAGGTGTGCTCGGAGGAGGCAGAGACTCGAGGGGGTGTGAACTAATTAAAACAAAAAGACCCTTTCTACGAATATGTGACAACGTGTGATTTTTCCTTGACATCCTTCCGAATAATTCTAATCAAGAGTGATTTTGTACCGTATTGAAATGTTGAATAAAAAAGGCAATGATG
>JBCCFC010000859.1:0-6091 GCA_039029935.1 Chloroflexota bacterium | reverse complement strand
TTTGGCGTTAAAACCGCTTCATGGTTCGGGGCGGGGCGGGCTTTCTTGGCTCGTTTGTCGTCGCTCAATTGCGGGCACGCGGGGCACAGGAGATTATTGTCCCCCGTCATGCTGATTATGATTTGGTGCAACAGAGTGCCATTCAGCAACTATTGGCCGACGACAAACGAGCCAAGAAAGCCCGCCCCGCCCGTAACGATGACGCGTTTATCACGCCAAAATAATTTTGAATCCGGCCACTGGTTGTTCATATTCCTCATCTATATCAATTAACTTAGCGTTCCACCTCTATTTGCGTCTCTGATCATACCAAACGCACATAAAAATGGAACATGGATTATTTACTCGTGTTGGTGTTTGGCTATGCGGTATTGCAGCACCCTGAACAGAAACAGAGGGTTTCCAATAACATATCGTTGCCAGAGTCGTCTAGGCTCAATGATCAATCGTCCAAGCCACTCTAGGCCATTGTCCGTCATCCACTTGGGCGCACGGCGTAGATTCCCCGATATGTAATCCAAGGCCGCACCACCCGTTAAAGCCACGTTCGCATCAAGACTGTCCCAATTCTCTAGCAACCACTTTTCCTGGAGTGGCATACCAAAGGAAACCATCAGAATATCTGGTTTTGTCCTATTGATTACTTCGATAACTGCCTGATTTTCAGGGTGTTCTGGTGTTTTTGTAAAATAGCCATGATGTGTCCCCACGATATTTAATTGAGGAAATGTCTGCATAAGTTTGTCTCTAGCTTGTTCCGAGATGCCCTCTTTTGCGCCTAGTAAGAACAAAGAGTGACCTTCACTTTCAGCAAATGCACATAGCTGCCACATCCAGTCGGCATACGTAATCCGTTGGGGAAGATACTCACCAAGCATCCACGCACCAATCACCACACCGATACCATCACAAAACACAATCTCCGCAGAATTCAAAAAGGGTCGAAGCCATGACACATCGTACATGAGATTCATGCAATGAACATTGACATTCAAGACAAGGGCATGTTCTTCCTGACGAATAAAATTGTTTATTTGCTCATGGAGTTCATCAACGGTCATGGGGTTTACGTTGACACCCAATATATCAATCGTTTCCAAAAAGGGTTCACCTCGCCTTTGTCATGGATGCCGCCTCTTCATAGACAGCCATTGTTTGCGCTGCCGCACGTTTCCATGTAAATAAGTTTGCCTGTTGATAGCCTCTTTCGACCATCTTGGCACGATATGAAGGATTATCAAGCAATGGCTTGACTTTTCTGAACATATCCTCCACATCCAAGGGATCGAAAAGAACAGCCGCATCCCCCGCAACCTCTGGAATTGAAGAAACATTGGATGTCGCCACAGGTGTGCCGCAAGCCATGGCTTCTAAAACGGGCAACCCAAAGCCTTCATAAAGACTAGGAAACAAACACAGAGTTGCGCAATTATATAGTGCCACCAGATCACTCAACGGCACATACCCGGTAAACTGAACAAAGTCATGCAGAGAATGTTCCTGAATATAGTCGTGTAGCTCTGGAAAAGGCTGAGGCTCTTTGCCTACGAGAACCAATGGGCGAGTCTCTCCATTTTTGCGTAACATTGCATACATCTCGACGAGACGAAGCAGATTCTTCCCCTCCGCTATATCGCCCACAGCGATCATATAATCGTTTAAATTGTATTTGTTATAAACAATCCCTTGCGCTGTATCAGTATCTAGTTTGCGAAATACTTGGCTGTGCGCCAAGTATGTTACACAAACTTTGTCTGGCGATATGCCGAGAAAATTCACGATGTCCTTTTTAGAATTTTCAGAGATGGTAATGATGATGTCCGCATTTCGGGTTAATAGATAATTGGCACTTCGCCTATACCAACCGCGAATACGTCCATATTTCTGAATCCTAAACTCCTGTAAATCCATGATGTTTGCGATAGTCGGTATGGACTTGTTCAAGGCGAGAGGAGCCGTATTCGGTAAGTGATATAAATCTGCACCCATGCGCTCTGAAATACGCATGAAAGCGCGTTGGTAAAGCAGTAAGCGTACAGATGGCGATGGCGATGCTTTCGATGAAATGGATACATGGTTGGTTGCATCATACACAAACGCTGGGGCTTGTTCATTGACAAGGCTATAGAATGTATGTTGTGGATACGCTGTGATAAGTTGTGGTAATAAGTTGTCAATATACACACCGACACCAATCTTGCTCTGGGCAGGCGTGACTATTGTATTAAATAGAATTTTCATTGTTTGCTGTATTTTGAGATTATCTGATAATTTTCATCCGTCGACCTATTTCGACCCATTTTCGCAATCGCTCCTGCGAAACACCAACGTTACGCATCGTGTCACGCCCAAGCGTCTTTACCGCTCTATAGGAAAGACTTTTGAGATGTTCTGGGTGTTTTTGTAGGTGATTTCGAGCAAGTGACATTGTCTCACGACTGATGCTATCTGCCAACAGATATTCAATGGCGCGTCGCTTTGCCCCATTATTCAGCATATCAATCTCGTCTGGTTCTAAAGGATAGAATCCTTCTTCGGCTTTCTGAATAATACGCAGCAGTTCATCACCGCCGCGTCTGGGGTTCGATACACTCTTTGTCTCTTCATGTGCGCGCCAAGTGGCTAAAAAGGCGGGAATATACACAAAATCATTGGGGAATCCGACTCTGAGCCATAGCTCATAGTCCATTTGATGATGGAAGGACTCATCAACCATACCCGCAGCCTTGGCACGATCTAACTTGACAAAAACGGTCGGTTGATCGATATAGCAAGATAAATTGAGTACCGCTTGGCGGGTAACCTCGCCTTGGAACGTTTCCCGCCAAGGTACACCTTCTGCATCCGTATACATACATTCCCCATAAACACCGATAGCATCCGGATGATGGGCAAACGCATCTGCAACCCGTTGAAGCGCATCCTCACAATAGGTATCGTCTGAATTTAACCATGCTACAACATCCCCCTGAGACTGTCGCCATGCTTTATTGATGGCATCGCTCTGACCGTTATCCTTCTCTGAAACCCAATGAAACCGTGGATCACTTTCATACTCTTTCAAAATAGATACCGTATCGTCGGTGCTACCACCATCCATCACAAAATATTCAAGCCGATCATAGCTTTGACCCAGAACGGATTCAATGGTTTCGCGTATAAATTGACCTTGGTTATAAGAGGGGGTGACGATACTGATTAATGGATGTTCTATACTCACAAGCTAATATCCTTCATATGAAATGACTTCGGTTGTTTCTTGATTCCAGCTATCCAAACAATATGAGATGGTTGCCAAAAATAGCATGACCCCTATTCTGTTCAACACAAACTGAAAAAACATAAATCCAAACATCATCATCAGCATGATGAGACGCACGACAAACAATTTTCCTCTGAATCGGTTTGGTGCTTCTATAAAGATGAGAGATGCAACCAAAAGCCAACTAACTGTCAACCCTAACAGCCCAATTTCCGGATAGAGGACTAAATTATGTCCAGCCGCAACCGTGTTCGCAAAACTTCCTGCATTCGCCGTATTCCATATAGAGCCAGGGCCATCGCCTATCCACTTGACTGGCGCAAGAAACACATAATAATAAACGGCTGCTGTTCTCTCATGTCCACCAATGCCATCTGCAACAAGTATCGCACGTCTCTCCGCCTGCTGTAGCTTAACCATTGTTTTGTAGATTGTGTCATTGATGCCATACACATTGATTTCTCCACTTGTCTGAGTCTGTGCTGCTGAATAGACAAACGGTATGGCGATAATGATGACACAGATCGCAATGACTATGCCTACCCGAAACCGAAACAACAATCGTGATCCCCATAAGAGTTCTACCCGAAACCGAAATAGCAACCAGGAACCCCATGCTATTAAGACAAGGAGATGACATATCTGCGAATTAGAGAAAAAAATACCGCCCGTCAAAAAAAGTGCATTCATGAACGGGTATTTGACAACATGATTGACGACTGGAAGGCGAAAAAGCAATAGGAGTACCATGATTGTCATCAGTAAGGATGATTCAGCATCACTTTCAAATGTGCCTGACAAAAAATCTACAAGCGGTTGTACCGCAACAAGCCGACCTGCTTTTAATGATGGTGGCAGATAGGGGTATAGTAAAAATTGCAGGGCAATCACAATCAGTTGAATTTGCGCCAGTCTAAATAAGAAGGTAAAGATACCATCAGTATCTCTACGGCCTTTCACAAACATCCGACATGCAAAAGTTACCAGATACGCAACGATTCCCCATCGCAATAACGACAGTGTTGGTATGAGCGATGTGTCATTTAAGAAAGCCGAAACCAGAATGATGGTACAAAAAAGAATAGACAACCAATGGAAGTGACTATTGAGCTTGATTCTAAGGTGTTGCAACACCGGCAGGATTAATATAGGCAATAGCATCGTCTGCCGAAATATGCCGCTGGTTGCTATCATAAGCAGGGAACCGCCCCAACAGGTCACAAGAAATACTGTCCAGTATGTCAGCGGTATGGTATTCATGTTCCATCCTAATTCTATCAAAGAGCGTTCTTAAACGTTTTTGGGGCTTTTATAGGGTAGGCATACAAAACATTAAAACCAGCTTAGGAAATCGCCACGATCTACCACTTGGTAACAAGAATTACATGTCTTGTTCAAGAACAAACCTAAACTGAATCTATTGCCAACCAATGCTATAATAAGGTATTTCTGGTATGATAACGTATCCTCCTTTATCCGCGCAAAATTTACATGAGCTTCTATCTTGACTGTAAATATATACGCTCCAATCCCAATTACGTTATTCTAATTTGATGTTCAGGAGACTAAACCTATCATGTCGGTCCTTGTTCGAGAAGAATCATTATTTCAAACACTACTCAAGTCCCCCAAGCTATCACTCTATCAATCAGAAATTGAGAAAGTGCTGTTGACCGAACAGCAGAAACGCGCTGATTTTTACAAGTGGATTACCGAGGATACGCGCGCCGAATTTATCAACGGTGAAGTGGTAATGCAATCACCTGCAAAACATCGGCACACAACAGCATCGGTTAAATTGGTCACATTATTAAATGCATATGTCATGAGACACAACCTTGGCGTTGTTTGTGCAGAAACGGCACTAATCACTTTGACCCGCAATGACTACCTGCCAGATATTTGCTTCTTTGGCAATGCAAAAGCTGCGGACATTAGCGGTGAGCAGATGACCTACCCCGCACCAGATTTCATCATCGAAATTTTATCCCCAAGCACGGAAAAGACGGATAGGGGCATTAAATTTCAAGACTATGCTGCGCACGAAGTGCAAGAATATTGGTTGGTAGACCCTGATCAAAATTTTGTGGAACAATACACCTTAAATAGAGGCACATATCAACATACTGCTACAGTCAATTTAGGTGATGCGATTCGCAGCTACGTAATTGAAGGCTTTGAAATTGATGTTGATGCCATATTCACAGACAGTGCAAACCTACTCGCATTACAGTCAATAATTTCTGGCTAAAATAAATATCTCTACGCTCATATCAAAAAGTGTGCGAACCGATGATTTTACCACTGGTAAATTATTGCGTTTGCACACTTATTGAATATGAGCCAATTTAATAGTAGAGATAACCAAAAGGACGATTTGTTTATATGAAAACACAGAACAGTGATTCAAAGGCGTACACAGTGCGCAGGACACCCAGCAGACATTTGAGCATTGTGATACTTCTTTTGCTGATTGGCGCGATGGCCTTGGTTGCCTGTCAACCCGTTCAGGATGGAGCATCACCTGCTGCCGATGCCCCTGCTGATACAGCGGCAACGGCTGAAGAGTCAACGGCTGATGAGGCTGAGGCTCCAAGTGATGGTGAGTCAGACGCCGAGGCTGCTGATGAGGAAGGTGCTGATGATGGTGACACTGCCGAGCCAACGACCCGTGCTGGTATGGCTGATGGCGAGCCAACCGAAACCTATAAGGACATTCCCGTTGGCTTCACGGTTGAGGGCTATCCTTATCGTGGCAGTCCTGATGCGCCGATTACCATGTTTGAATATAGCGACTATGAATGCCCGTTCTGTATCCGCTATTTTGTG
>JBCCFC010000858.1:0-6097 GCA_039029935.1 Chloroflexota bacterium | reverse complement strand
AAACTCTATTTGACCATTACAAAATTTTCTTGATTGCTTAGATTGTACCATAGCCTGTTTCTTGCACACAGATGATAGAATAGCAGAGAATCATGCATAGCGGATAATAACAATGATATTTAGGGAGGAGCTATACTGTGATTACTATACCAGAAGAATTTGTCACATCAACCATCACAAGAGAAGGCGAAACAGGTCGTCAGTGGCTCGATGATCTACCACAGATGGTTGCCGACTTGTGTTCAACGTGGGGGCTAACCATCGACGGCCCCGTCATGCATGGCTATGTGGGCATCGTTGTGCCTGTGTTGCAGGGGACGTTGCCCTGTGTACTCAAAGTGTCGTGGATTGACGAGTCGAGCGTTGATGATGCGCAGGCATTGGCTCTTTGGGATGGCAATGGGGCAGTCCGTGTGTTGGATGTAAATCCATCGCAGGGGGCAATGTTGTTGGAGCGGCTGGATTATGGGCATTCCTTGGAGGATGTTGAGATTGGCGAAGCGGTGACGGTTGCGGGGCAGTTGCTGCGTCGATTGGCAATCCCTGCGCCGCTGGATACAGGGTTACGCACAGAGCAGACGGTGGCGGCGCAAATGATGGACACCATGCCAGTACACTGGGAAACCTATGGCCGCCCGATGTCGCGTCAAGTGTTGGATGAAGCATGTGAGCTAGCACGAGTATTTCGAGATTCGTCGATGCAGACGCCGCTGCTCGTCAACTATGATTTGACCTATGAGGATACGCTTGTTGGGACACGTGAACCTTGGCTGGTCATCGATCCGAAAGTCATTGTGGGTGCGCCAGAGTATGGGATTGCACAGTTGCTGTGGTGTGGGTTGGATGACATGCAAGCGACCAAAGGGTTGGCCTATTATTTCGACATGCTGGTGGAAGCAGGGGAATTTGATGATGACTTGGCACGACGGTGGTCATTCGTCCGTTGTGTGGAATATTGGCTGTGGGGGCTGACGGTTGGGTTGACCTATGACCCTGTTCGCTGTGAGGTGATTGTGGATTGGCTGCAAACAGGGAAGACTTGAACAATAGAGAATTGAGTCACTTGTTGAATTTCCTATAATTTCGTACAATATTGACACAATTTTAATTGCCATCAGGCAATACATATCACGGTGAGGAGAGCATGAAGACACCACAACAGAAAATAGCGGAACCATATACGATTACACAGGACCAAATCGATCAATTTCAGGCTGACGGCTATATCAAGCTCAAAGAGGTGTTGTCACAGGATGTGCTTGACTATTATGGCGAACACATCACGGGACAGGTCATTGTACGTAACAAACAGAATACACCAATAGAAGAGCGCAATACCTATGCCAAGGCATTTTTGCAAATCACCAACCTCTGGGAAGAGGATGACATGGTGAAGGAATTCTGTCTGTCTTCACGACTGGGTCAAATAGCGACCCAACTGATGCGAGTCAACGGGGTGCGCTTGTATCATGACCAAGCACTCTATAAGGAACCGGGTGGTGGTTTCACGCCTTGGCACGCAGATCAATTCTACTGGCCGCTCACCAGCAACCATTCGGTCACGGCATGGATTCCGTTACAAGCTGTGCCGCTGGAGATGGGACCACTTTCGTTCTGTGTTGGGAGTCAGCGCATTTTACAATATCGCGATTTGGCGATTAGCGATGAGAGCGAAGAAAAAATTGAACGCTCGCTCAAGCGTTATCCCAAGGATGTCTCAGCCTATGATTTGGGCGAAATCAGCTTTCATGCGGGTTGGACATTCCACCGTGCGGGGCCAAACCAGACTGACCAAATGCGTAGTGTGATGACGATTATCTATATCGACAAAGATATGATCGTCGCCGAACCACAAAATTCATCACAAGAGAGTGATTTAAACCGATGGTTTCCGGGCGCCAAGCCAGGAGGAATTGCAGACACGCCATTGAATCCTGTTGTGTATAGCGATAACAGATAAAGGACAGTATCGCAGGTTGGCTACCTGCGTTACAGGTTACCAATCGCAGGACAGTATCGCAGGTTGGCTACCTGCATCACAGATAACCAATCGCAGGACAGTATCGCAGGTTGGCTACCTGTGTCACAATCGCAGGACAGTATCGTAGGTTGGCTACCTGCGTCACAGATAACCAATCGCAGGACAGTATCGCAGGTTGGCTACCTGCGTCACAGATAACCAATCTGTGTTACTGGTTTATACTTTCCTATTCAGTAAAAAACTATGTACTCATCAATCAAAATTACAGTCAATGACAAATTTGCCGAAATCACACTCAATCGACCCAAACAACGCAATGCCCTGACACTGGACATGATTCAAGAACTGATCTCTGCGCTCAACACCATTAAAGAGAGTGACGCAAAGGGTGTATTGCTACGCGCCGAGGGCAAGTCCTTCTGTTCGGGGCATGACTTCAACGACATGTTGGCGCGCGACCTAGCAGGGATGCGTGACTTGATGCGCACCTGCGCCGAGATGATGCAGTTGCTCCATAAAATCCCTCAATTTGTGGTTGCCAGCGTCAACGGGCCTGCCGTAGGTGCGGGTTGCCAATTGGCCTTGAGTTGCGATATGGTGGTTGCTGCCGAAAGTGCAGGATTCCGCACGGCTGGTGCCAGTGGTGGCTGGTTTTGCTTTACACCAATGGTCGCCGTCACCCGTGCGGTAGGACGAAAACGCGCCATTGAAATGCTGACTACTGGTGATATTATCTCAGCAGCGCAGGCATCGGAGTGGGGTATGATCAACTACGCTGTACCCGATGAAACGCTCTACGAAGAATCGCTGACATTACTTGAGCGCGCCACACGCGGTCGCCCGATGATGCTTGGGCTGGGCAAAGACGTCTTTTATAAGCAGATTGAGTTGGATGAGTCGGAGGCGTATGACTACGCCGCCGAAATTATGGCCTCGACAGGGATGTTGCCCGATGCGCAGGAGCGGATGCGGGCCTTTGCGGAGAAGCGGAAGCCGCGATTTGAGTAGGCTTTCATTCTGTTGATTTAAACAGCAGAGTCCCCAATCGCTTTAAAATCTGCAAAACGGGATATAAATCATTGCCCGGATTTCGCAAGACAAAGGCTCGAGAGGTCGCATACCCCAAACCATCAGCACTCTGCGCTACTTTGATAAAGACAAAATCACCACCATTGGTAATCATGCCATAGGTTGGGTGTCCTTCCTTGAGATTTGGGCTGGTTAACATGTATGTCAACATCTGAGCCAGCCCAGCCTCTAGCGAGTATGCAGGGCGTTTGGACTCAATCACCATCAGCCAAAAATTTCCCGTTAGGACAAGAACGTCAATTTTACCTTCCATGACAATCTCATCATCCTCAGAAGAGAGGGTAATTGGTGTCTCTGATTTCACGATGAGTGGCTGTAAAAAATAATCGGCGAAATAGAGCAGCGGTGACAAAACGGCCAGCTTAATCGTATCCTCAATAATCGGTGGATGCTTGACTTGATGAAAATATCCTGCCCTAATTTTATCAAGTGCCTGCTTTTCCATATCATTAATTTCTGGCAGAGCAACCTGCCACTCTGGGAAAAAGTCAGGTCTTTCAATCATTTGAAGGCCAAAATCCGTCTCTAAAATATCTAAGCTTGCATTACGTGCTTGAATTTTTGTCGCCATCGTGCTACCTCTCACTCATTAGTTAAGAATGAAAACATATGTCCATTATGAGTAAATTATATACCGATACGCCAAATCGTTCAAACTCTATATGCTTTCTACCTTTCGCTTCAGCTGCCCACATCCAGCATCAATCTCAATCCCACGCCGCAAGCGCACTGTCGCTGACACACCCGCAGAACGCAGCACATTCACAAACTGCTGTGTATGCTCATCGCTGGTCGGCTGATATTTGCTACCAGGGATGGGGTTGAGCGGGATGACGTTGACATGACAGAGTAGGGGCGATAGCTTGGCGCCCATCTCCGCCGCCAGTTCAAGACTGTCGTTGACATCACGCATCAGTGCATATTCAAATGTCACCCGTCGATTGGTTTTGTCAATATAGCGTTGAACTGACTCAAGCAGCGTGTCCACGGGAAAACGTTTATTGATGGGGACAAGCTGGCTGCGTAGCTCATCATTGGGTGCATGGAGACTGACGGCGAGGCCAATCTGGATGCCTTCATCGGCCATGCGGTCGATCATTGGCACCAGCCCAACCGTACTCAACGTGATGTTTCGTGCGCCTAGCCCAAAGGCATCGGCAGAGGTGATGCGGCGCAGGGCTGTCCACACATTGCGATAGTTGTGCATCGGCTCACCCATACCCATCAACACAATGTTGGTCACGCTGGTCGGTCGCTCAACATCCATCACAACACCTTCTGTGTCCGCATCTAGTCTGCCCAAATAGCGCGCAAAATAGAGGACCTGTGCAACAATTTCACCTGCCGTCAAGTTGCGTTCCAGTCCACCCAACGCTGTTGCGCAGAATGTACAGCCCATGCCGCAACCCGCTTGGCTGCTAATACAGAGGGTGCGCCGCTTGTCATAGAGCATCAACACCGCCTCGATGGTCTGTCCACCGGGCAAGGAAAAGAGCACCTTCTGGGTATCTGCGGCCTGTGATACCACACGTGTGACCGTTGTCAATGGGTTGATGGTGGCCTCTTCTGCCAACTGGCTACGTAATGCCTTGGGCAGATTTTTCATCTGCTGAAAATCATCGACATAGCGTTTGTATATCCAGTCCCACACCTGTTGCGCGCGAAATTTGGGCTGACCCAACCCCACAATATACTCGGTCAGTTCTTCTTTGGAATAATCTAGTAATGATATCTTTTGTTCTGACATAAGAAAAGAAGGGTTGAAAGGTTGAAGGGTTGAAAAGTTGAAGAGCAGATAGTGGTATGAATTTTAGTCAAGAATTCATTCAACGCTTGCATCTTGTCTGTAACTAGGGACAAGTAAGACTCGATTGTTATGTTTAGCTAAAACGATAACCAACGTCATTACCTCGATAGATTCTTCAACCCTTCAACCCTTCAACCTTTCAACCTTTCAACCTTCAACTCTCTTCCACAAATCCAATAAATCTGGCAATCCATGTAACACAATATCCGGCGGATGATCATAGGCGGCGAACTGTTCCGCGGTTGTGACGCCTGTCAGCACACCGACGGTAATCATACCCAATTCAATGGCGCCGATGATGTCGGTTTCATAGCGGTCGCCAACCATCATGGTTTCTTCGGCGGTGACACCGAGTTGGCTGAGGGCTTGCTCAAACATACCCGCATTGGGTTTGCCGATAACGATTGGCTCAACACCCGTTGTGGTCTGAATCATCGCCAAGATGCTGCCTGCACCGGGTACTTGCCCCTTTTCGCTGGGAAAGGTGGGGTCGTCGTTGGTCCCAATAAAGGTTGCGCCTTTGTGAATGGCTAGGGTTGCCTCTTCCATTTTGGCATAGGTCATGTCAAAATCAATGCCCGCCACGACAAAATCAGCCTCGTCATTGCGGTCGGTTAATGTAAAGCCCGCATCCTGCATGGCGACCCGTAAGCCTTCATGACCGATAGGGAGGACTGTGCCTCTGTTGGGATATTGTGCAATCATCCATTTGGCCGTTGCCTGCGAACTATCCAGCACATTTTCTGGCTTAGAGCGAACCTGCATCCGCTCTAACTTTTCAACAAACATGGGTGGTGTTTTGCTGGAATTGTTGGTGAGACAGAGCCATTGTCGTCCCGTTCCCTCCAAGAAATCCATGAAGTCTTGAACACCCGGCAGCGGTTGCTCACCAACATAGACCACGCCATCCATATCCAACAGGACTGCACGAATTTTACTAAAGTTGATTTGTGTATTCATGGTACTACAACGAATGGTTGCCCTCAATGTTTGACTCGCTCGTCACAAGCGTGTCTTGCATGATATCTTGTTCCACGTCCGTCGCTGCGGTTGCCACAGCCCAACTGACCAAAAACCACATGCCACCGCCAATCAGCAATGCCATGCCCATACTGGCGGGGTTCATGGGGACATTCCCACGGGCAATGCCCACCAAGGTGAGCAGTATGCCAATCAAACCAAAACCCAACCCAATCCTGAGTGGGGAAGATATAATGTTT
>JBCCFC010000857.1:0-6105 GCA_039029935.1 Chloroflexota bacterium | reverse complement strand
GTGAGGCCAAACGACTTTTAAAATTATACTGGGTATTGGATATCTGGCGAGATGTAGTTGACTCTGAACAATTACAAAAAGCCTATGCCCAAACATTTCGTTCGCAACTGGAAGCACTTGTGAATTATTATTTTGACCGAGGGGAACGAAATAAAGCTAAACTAGCAGTTCTCTTATCTGACACGACAGTTTATGCAGAGAGGGTTGGCTTAGTACGTGAACAATTAGAGGCACTACAGGCTCAACTTATCTACTTTCAACGAGTTGATTTAACGATTGATGATCTTAGTGAATGTGATCGGAATCTGCTCAAACAAGGCATTTATCCGGTCTACGAAATGCAAAATTGGGAAACCATTGTCTTAGACCATTGATTTTTTACGCTATGCAAATAGACTATTATTTAGACACCACAATCCAGATATCTAAGCTGATTGCGCCTACGGACCTTCAACAGCGAATCGTCAAACGCATCAATTCTAACGCTTGTGGTAACCATTCAGACCCCTGAGCCTGTCGAAGGGGGGGGCGGTTTCGACAGGCTCAACCGACAGGGGGCTGAACAATTACCGCTTGTGTTACTTCGCGCTATGTCCGCATGGAATATCTCCGTTGGCTAGAACCATGTATGCAATTGCATCAAATGCTCCAAGAGGAATACCAACGCAATCCTACAACGGCGATAGATGAAACCCAGGCTCGTATTTTAATGGCAACTTTTGGTCGTGATAGAATGAAAATGGTATCGATTTTAACGACGATAGCGAGGCTATATGGACGCGAAATGCCTTCATTTCTGTTTCGATTAGAGGCAATGATAGAGTATAAGTTTGCAAACCTCTTTGATCAAAATGTCACCGAACTTCCTGATTCTATCGGCTGTCCATTGATGGATTTACGTGCAATTCCACATGAAAACGGCTATCAGCTTGACCCCGACATTCCTTATCGGCGTGGTGAAATGCCCTGTCATATTGTCGAATTTTTGCAGAATCACCGGGTGCAGTTAGAGGCCCTAGCACCAGCATTGCGCGACGGCTATCCCAAAATGGCAGAGGCATGTGAACGTGTACTGGCAAAACCAACCGATGCGCAAGGAAACATTTGCAAGACATTGGGTGATGTAATTATTGCCTTAGGCCATTCCACAAAAATAATTACCCAAGATTCGTTCAGTTAGCACGCCCTCGTGCGGGTCGAGCCGGCACGGTCCCCAGAGGCAGGAACCCTTTGGGTGCTGCCTACTGAACGGGTATTTTATTCTGTGGAATGGCCTTACAGACACCCACTGACGCTGTACTGTGGACAACGGATGCCAGTTTTGATGTCATTTGCCCAGTATTGGGGATTGAGCATGTCCGAGAATCGCTACAATAGAGGTAAAGACACAATCAGAAAACCCTTCTGCAGCCATTTCTTCTGTGTATTCACAACAAACCCATGACTCTGTCCATACTCCGCCAACCGCTCGGCACTCGCCACAAACCACTGTCGCAGCCCCCATGTCTTCATGGCAACCGTTTCACGCGTGGCCTGTTTCCACAACTCAAAAAATGTATAGATGGGTTCACCAGAGACCATATGATGGATGTGGTTTTTGGGTAGCACTGCCTGAAAATCTTTGGGGTCAAAGCCCCAGCGGAAATTGGTGCTAAAGACTAGCCCTTCGTGATACCAAGATGTGTTTCGAGCTTCGCTCGACACGGGCAGGGATGTTGGTACTGCTTTTGTCGTTAAAACATTTCGAGCTTCGCTCGACACGGACAAGGATGTCCATGCCACATTTCTTCGCAGCAGATTGGCAACCCAGAGACGGCCATAGGGATCGGATGTGCCTTCAATCATCAGGCCACCGGGCAAGACATAGGTACTCAACCGTTGATGGGCGTCTAGTACAGCAGATTCGTCATATTGACGCAGCACATTGAATGCACGGATAAGCCGAACGCTTTCATTGTGGGGTGGCTCTGTGTTCAAGGGCAGGTTAAAGCCACCCAGCCGAAAATGGGTCAACTCATCGGCAAAGGGCTGGGCCGCAGCGACCCGTTCGGGATCAATTTCTACACCAAGCACAGGAAGGGTTGGGGCAATCTGGCGCAGACGCGATGCGCTTTCGAGGGTTGTAATCGGCTCCGCACCAAATCCTACATCCACAAACATGGCATGGGCAAATAAGCCATCCACGCGGCGAATCAAGGGCGCATCATACATCATTAAAAACGTGTCCACGCGGCGCAGCCGGTTGTGTGCGGTTTTGCCACGTGTGATCTGACCTTCTAATTTCATCAAAACAATTCTATTGAAACATTACATTTTGCTGTCATTCACTGATAAAACTTGCTTGGCAAGTATCCAAAATCAATCTACCATGTCACATATACATGAGAAGCCCAAATTAAAATTTTGAGTGTGGCCTGTAAGCAAATTTACAGGTAATGGTGGGAACAATGAAAGGAGAAAGAACAGTTATACCTACATATAAGCATTCAGGCAAAATGATGAGCGACAATCGTCGTAGCGCATTACGCTATTACTCAATCCTATAGTGTGTGTAACCATGAGTAATGTTTGATTTAGCAAAATCTATACAACTTTCACATAGCGTTTAACGTCATTCATTCAGACAGAAACAGTTTCTACATCACGCCAGACGTAAACGCCAGCTTACACAGCGCAATTGGCTCATAGTCAGTAAGGATGCAAACACCAACATTTACTGGATGATTTCGTCTTAAAGGCAAAATCATTGGGTTTGTATACTTTTTGATATGAGCGGTGAAATTTAAGTAGAGTTCGTAGGTAACGTATGAATATAAAACCAATGTCTTCCAAGCTTACAACGGAGCTCGAAAAACAATACCATCGCATCAACGCCCTTGCCGAAATCGAACTAATCGAGCAACCTAGTGACTTTCAGGCAACTTTAGCACGCATTGTGGAAGTGACCGAGATGCTTTTGCCATCCAGCGGAGGAGCCAGCATCATTCTTTGGGATCAGGATGACGAAGAATTTTTTATCAGCGCATCGACTGTCCCCAACCAATCACCGCAAACGGCAGCGGAACGTGTACGTTCCAACGGCACAACACGGTGGATTGTCGAAAATCGACAACCTGTGATTGTGGCCGATGTCAGCACAGACGACTCACAGTTAAATCCGATGATGGAGGAGAATGGGTTCAAAGCCTATGTCGGGGTTCCTCTGATTAGTGCGGGTGAAATCCAAGGCGTCCTCTATGCACTGGACACCGAACCACGTAACTACACAAAAGAGGACATCGACTTCCTAACCGTCCTTGCGGGGCGAGCCGCCAGCACAGTGCTCAACGTCCGTCTTTTTGCCCGAATGCAGCACATGGCAACGACGGATCATCTGACAGGTGTCTATAACCGCCACTATATCTATCAAATGGCGGCGCATGAGCTAAATCGCTCTCGCCAGGCAGGCTATCCACTAGCAGCATTGTTTATCGACATCGACCGCTTCAAAAGTGTCAACGACACCTATGGGCATCTGGTTGGTGACCAAGTGTTGAAAGGGGTCGCTCGGCATCTACGCCGGAATGTTAGTGAAGTGGATTTAATCGGGCGGTATGGCGGTGAAGAGTTTGTCATCATGTTACTCGAAACCGATTTGCCGGCAGCAATGTGGGCAGCCGAATCAATCCGCAATTTTATCGAAACCATTCCCGTGGAGACGGATGCGGGTCCCATCTCGCTGACCGTGAGCGTTGGGGTCGCCGAGTTTAACGAATGCACCCCCACCATTCATACGCTCTTTGATTTTGCCGACGATGCGATGTACGCGGCCAAAAAGAGCGGTGGGAATGCGGTTCATCTTGCTCGTTGCAAAAATGATCATCATGAGGATGTAAAGGAGACGCATGAGCAAGTCACCGAAGTTGTGACGTAGCTGTTTAAAAAAGCTTGTCAGGTGGTCAGCTTGTCAGCATTTTAGGCTGACAAGTTGACCACCTGATTTTATAATTTCCTATTCAATCAAAGATAAACGTGTTTGCATGAGAGTGGTCCAGTTGTTGGGGCCACTCTTTTTTAATGTTCATGACTATGCCCAATCTCTTTGGACCACGTGCCGAAGCATTATACAATATGCGTTAGTTAAAGGTATAGTGAAGAGTGATTAATTTGTGAATTGTTGAATTGTTGAATTGTTGAATGATTAATGATAACAACAATTCAACAATTAATCATTTGTCGATAATTTATACTTGAGTAGTTAGAATACAATATCAACACAAGGAGTAACGATGAGAAACCATATGCGGTTCATGTTGGGTAGTTTCTTATTTTTAGTCAGTCTGTCTATGCTTGGGCTAACGGCCTGCGCGCCCCAAGCAGCGGGCGGAGCTTTTGCAGATGATATCGATCAAGTTTTGGCACAATCGGGGATAGAGTCTGCTGTTATGGATGATGCGGCTCGTGTCCCAGCGGTCAGCCAGCTCACATCTACAACTGTGTTCACGGGGGCGATTGATGGGGCAAACTATGAGATCAAAGTCCCTGATAGCTGGGATGGCGGTACGCTCTTGGTCTATGCACATGGCATCCGCGACAAGGCGGACCATCCAGGGCAGGAGGATAATACGACAGCCTATGCGTCTCCCAGTTCCGAGGTAGAGGCGGAATTACTAGCGCAAGGCTATGCATTGGCGGGGTCGGCCTATCGAGACAATGGGTGGGCTGTGCAGGAGGGCATTTCCGACACGGTGGCCTTGACCGAATTTTTTAGCAGTACGGTGGGCGCACCCAGCAAGACCTTGTTGGTTGGTGTGTCAATGGGGACATTGGTCTCGCTCAAGGCCATTGAACGTTATCCACATCTATACGACGGTGTCATGGCAGCCTGTGGTCCATTGGCGGGCAGTTCAATGACATGGGATGGGGCTGGGGCTGTGGCGTTAGCCTATGATGTGGCTTTTGGTTGGCAAGAGGATTGGGGCACACCTGGTGATGTGCGTGATGACATCTACTTTGGGCGTCTCGTTGGCGGTGTCCTTCCTGAAGGTGATGTATTGCCTGCGCTTGCACCGTTGACGCTGGATTTTGAGAATCAATTCCCAAAAGCGGAGTTTGTGCGCCTAATCGCAGGTCTCACCAATGAGCAAAATAGCTTTTACCAAACTGTTGACGGACAAAACGGCCTATGGGTATTGGTGATCATGAATGCTATAACCGAAACACGCGCCGAATTAGAGCGGCGTGCTGGTGGTGCGGTGAGTCAAAATCTTAATCATGTCTATGATTTGAGTGCTGCGGACAAGGTCTATCTGAGTGGGTTGGGTGTGGATGCTGATGCGTGGTTGGCCGAGATGAATGCGCGCACGGTCTATTCGGCGACAGCAGAGGCACGAAGCTATTTGGCATCCTATGCAGATTTAACGGGTGACATCAACTACCCTGTCTTAACCATGCACACAATGTATGATGGCTTTGTGGCAGATAATCATGAAAGTGTTTATCGTGATTTGGTGGCGGACGCGGGTAAGAGCGATCTGTTGGTGCAGACCTATGTCGATTCGATTGGACACTGCACATTTACAACGGAGCAGATTATACAAGCAATTACTGCACTCGATGCGTGGACCGCCACAGGCGCGGCGCCCGCTGTAACAGATTTCACCGCCAGCGGATTTGTGCAAGACTATACGCCAGACCCTTGGCCTGTTACGTTTACGGACAGTCCCACAGACCCAGCAACTGCCCCAGTCACTGATCCAGTCACTGACCCAGTCACTGATCCAGTCACTGACCCAGCTACCGATCCAGTCACTGATCCAACTACTGATCCAGCTACCGATCCAGTCACTGATCCGGCACAACCATCTGAACCAGCAGCGGATGAGGGCGTGATGGATGCAATAACGGCGATTTATCTACCGTTTATTGCACGCTAAAAAATTGAAAATTGAAGGAATGGAAAATTGAAAATAGGCAACGCTACTTTGGCTGGAAATTCATCAGCGGTTCAAGCAATAACTGCTGGATATAGTCATCCATTTCTTCAGGTGAAAATGGCATATCATGATCTAACCACCAACGCCCCAAGCTAACGAGAGAAGACGCAAAATGATGGGTAGCCAATGC
>JBCCFC010000856.1:0-6109 GCA_039029935.1 Chloroflexota bacterium | reverse complement strand
CGCAGGTAGCCAACCTGCGATACTGGTGTAAGTATCACAGATTGATTATCTGTGACGCAGGTAGCCAACCTGCAATACTGGTGTTAGTATCACAGATTGATTATCTGTGACGCAGGTAGCCAACCTGCAATACTGGTGTTAGTATCACAGATTGATTATCTGTGACGCAGGTAGCCAACCTGCGATACTATCCTTGTACATCAACGTTTCGATTTACCTACTGCCCAACATTTGGGTTTCATTGCTATCCTACATTCGGATGTGAATGGTACTATAAACGTATGTCACTGTCAATTGATCACGGTCGCGCTTTGGTGTGTCAAGTTTTTTGAAATTCTACTCCGCTTTGTGGTAGGATATCAGAGGGATTCGACAATGGCGTCATCTAAAAACAGTAGGCAAAACTCATTCAATCAGAACTTATTCAGCATTCAGGAAAATCGCCAGGGAATATTATGTTACGTGTAAAAATTGTCTGTACACTTGGCCCAGCAAGCCGAGAACCGGATACCTTAAAACAGCTTATGATGAGTGGTATGAATGTGGCTCGGCTAAATTTTAGTCACGGGGATCACGAATACCATTTAGAGACAATGAGACGTGTTCGGCAGGTTTCTGCCGAGCTACAAAAGCCAATCGCCATTTTGGCCGATTTGCAAGGCCCTAAATTGCGTGTTGGTAAAATGCGTGCCGGTGGTATCATGTTGGAAAAAGGGAGAGAGTTAATTCTCACGTCCGACGATATCACGGGGCGACCAGGACGGGTCCCTATTCAATATAAAGCGTTGCCACAGAGTGTGCAACCCGGGGAGCGCATCTTAATCGATGATGGGCTGCTCGAGGTCGAAGTGGTTGAAACCAGCGAGACAGAGATCAAAACACGTGTGATCATTGGTGGTCTCTTGAGCGATAACAAGGGTATGAATCTACCAGACGCCTCTTTGGATATTCCCGCACTGACAGAAAAAGATAGGCGTGATGTCCTCTTTGCCTTAGAGCAGCGTGTCGATTGGGTTGCACTCAGTTTTGTGCGCACGGCTAGCGAGGTGGTGGAACTCAAAGAGATTATCAGCAATGCATCGCCTGCCGAATATCAGCCACCCGTAATCTCGAAGATTGAGAAGCCAGAGGGTGTCAACAACATCGATGAAATCATCGCAGCATCGGATGGTATCATGGTCGCACGAGGTGATTTGGGGGTCGAAACCAGCCCTGAAGCTGTGCCGACCGCTCAAAAGATGATGATTACCAAATGCCATCAGGCGGCCAAGCCCGTGATTACAGCCACGCAGATGCTGGACTCGATGATCCGGAACCCGCGTCCAACTCGTGCAGAAGCCAGCGATGTCGCCAATGCCGTACTTGATGGCAGCGATGGTATTATGCTTTCTGGCGAAACAGCCACAGGCGCCTATCCGGTCGAGACTGTCCAGACGATGGCAAAAATTGCAGAAGAGGCTGAACAGGCGCGTAAAAATGGACAGATTCAACTGATTTATGAGCAACCATCCAAGGAAACCAATGCAGGGGCCATCTGCCATGCGGCTATGCATATCGCCGGGCATGTTGACGCCAAGGTCATTGTCTGCCCAACGCTTTCTGGCGCAACCGCCAAGCTCATGGCTGGTTTTCGCCCCGAAGTACCCATCCTTGCTATCACACCCAGCGAAGAGGCGCAGCGGCAATTGGCTCTCTACTGGGGTGTCTATCCACTTCTTACTGAGTATGTCAGCGACACAGACAAAGTGATTGTGGATGCTATTGATGTCAGCAAAGAACATGGTTTCTTAGAGACAGGTGATAAGGCGATTCTGACAGCAGGGGCGGTGGATAGTAAGCGTGTTGCCACAAATTTGTTGACCGTTAGGACGATTACGGATGACAGTAGCGTGTAGGTCGGTATTCAGTGGGTCAGTAGGTCGGTATTCAGTGGGTCGGTAGCAAGTATACTGAATACCGAATACCGAATACCGACCTACCGAATACCGACTCACGGTCGAGAGGACAGAACGATGAATAATCAACAACAAACAACCAATCGCCCCAATATCATATGGATTTTTGGCGATCAACACCGTGCGCAGGCGTTGGGCTATATGGGCGACCCCAATGTGCATACCCCCAATATCGACCGTCTTGCCGCCGAAGGGGTGACCTTTACCAACGCCGTGGGTGGTTGTCCGTTGTGCTGTCCCTATCGTGGTGCATTGTTAAGCAGCCGCTATCCACACAACAGTGTGCCGGGGCATGAAATGCAGTTGCCACCCGAATATCCCACCATCGCCACAGCCTTTAATGATGCAGGCTATCGCACATCCTACTTTGGCAAATGGCATGTCGATGGTTTCAAAGAGCGCAATGGCCGTGCCGCCTTTCACATTGTGCCACCCGAACGGCGTGGTCACTTTGATGACTGGATGGGCTACGAGAACAATAACAGCCAGTGGGATTGTTGGGTGCATGGGGGTGAAGGCGACAATGCCTATCATCATCGTCTACCGGGCTATGAAACTGATGCCATGACGGATGTCTTTATTGACTATCTGCAAGCGCGGGGGGAAGAACAGAGCGATGTCACTGGGTCTGGTGAAACAGGCCAGCCCTTCTTTGGTGTCCTCTCGCTACAGCCACCACACGACCCTTATGTTGCGCCTGCGGAGTGGATGCAACGACATACACCGGGCAGCGTCCAGCTACGTCCCAATGTACCCAACATTCCACGTGTGATCGAGACAGCGCGCCGTGACCTGGCAGGCTATTATGCGATGATCGAAAATCTGGACTGGAATGTAGGGCGTATCCGCTCAACACTGGTCGAGGCAGGGCTGGCGCATAATACGCATATCATTTTCTTCTCGGATCATGGTGACATGCATGGCTGTCATGGGCAATTCCGCAAGACGTCGCCTTGGGAGGAGTCGATTCGTGTTCCCTTTATCATTGGCGGCCATGTGCCAAAATATGACAATCGTGTGGGGCGATCCGATGCACCCGTCAATCATGTCGATATCGGACCGACCTCATTGGGGTTGTGCGGCATTGATGTCCCCGAGTGGATGACGGGCACAGACTACTCAGGCTATCGGCTCTGGGGGAAAGAGATCCCCAACGAGCCAGACTCGGCGTATTTGCAATTGGTTGTGCCAACCGGACATGGCAACAGCACAGACCGTCCTTGGCGTGGGCTTGTCACACGAGATGGCTGGAAATATGTCGCCTTGGAAGGGCAACCTTGGATGCTCCACAATCTCAATGAAGACCCTTATGAGCAGGCGAATTTAGCCTATAATACAGCATTTGGTGTGGAACGGCGTCGATTGCAGGATCGCTTGGCGGCGTGGATTGCGGATACGGGGGATGCGTTCCAACTGCCCGATATTTAATCTATTCCAAAACAAAATAGCACTACAGTGAAAGAAATATCAAAGTGATTCTTGAGATACTCGAAGAGATGAGGCAGCGGGAAGGGCTCGAGCCGCTTATTGATGTCATTGAAAATACCATATTGGAAACATTAAGTCCTGCAAAACGATTGCAAGGGTTATCACCACAGGATATTGTTGCCAGTGTACCGCTAGAACAACTGATTACAATACTTAAGCCAGAGGAGGTGATTACACAGCACCAGCCCGAAGAGGTTGCACCTCAATTCAAACCAGAAGAACTCTTATCGCAGTTTAATATAAAGGATATTGAGGCATACCTACGGAACGTTAAAGGACCACAAGACATAGAATCACAGGAGGGCGTAGAACCGTCAGAAGATTGAGGTGTATCCTCTCAATTGCTGCGACTGACATGACACACAATGAACCAAACAACACCAATCATCTATCAACCATTGACCGCAAAACAGACGCTGTGCAACGGTCGCTATGAGATCATCAATCGTCTGAGTAGCGGTGGGCAGGGGACGGTCTACCGCGCCAAGGATACCTACTATTTGCCACACCAGACCATCTATGTTGCCATCAAGGAGAATATCGACACATCGCCACAGGCAAAGAAGCGCTTTGTGCGTGAGGCCAGCTTGTTGAAGTTGTTGAGCCATCCCCGTCTGCCCGATGTTGCCGACCATTTTACCCAAGAGGTGACAGGCGTTGCGGGTGAAGATGCGCTGGCGGGGCGACAGTATATTGTCATGGATTTTATTGACGGCGCGCTGCTAAGGTGTGCGTGTCGGATTGAAGATTGTGACGAGATGTGTGATAGCATAGGGAATAAAATTTCTGCTGCCAAGGAGTGTGCGATGCTCGACATGGTTATTGACAAAACCGAAGATGTACAAGCATTGGTTGCCCAATTTGCCAACAACGAAGTGGGCATGTTGATTACCTTGTTTCAATTGACAGACCACTGGCCGACAGGAGCCGCCTCAACGACACTACAAAAAAGTCATGTTCATGTGTTGCGTGTCCATTTGCATCGGCTGTTTGAGTATTATTTTGATCTGGCGCAAGAAAACAAGGCCAAGTTAGCCACGACATTACATGCAACCACCTTTTTTGCGGAACGTCAAGGGTTGACCCACATGCAGATTGCCACCATCCAACTTATTTTAACCTATTTTCAACGTGTGTCATTAACGATTGATGACCTGCGCTCCTGCTCTCGAACCCTGCGTGAACATGGGATTGAGACAACGCCTGTGATGCCAAACTGGCAAGCCACCATTGCTGACCACTAAACATAAAAACGAAGAGGCATAGTTACGTTAGGATTCAACAGCCGATAAAAGAAGGAGGAGGTATGTAAATGATAAAAGACTATAAACTCGAAATCATTGAAACTGAGACGGACCCCACCATTGCTGGAACCAGAGTCACCATCTATGATGTGATGGAGATGATTGATAACGGGGATGATATCTTTTTGATTTGTCTCAATTTTGACCTCACGCCATCGCAGGTACACATGGCAATTGCGTATATTGAAGAACACCGTGAGTGGTTGGAGCCAGAACTCAAAAAAATCCTGAAGCGATTGGCTGAACAAGAGCAACACTACCGTGCGATTCAGGAAAAAATCCGTGCTAAAATTGCCAAGGAGCCGAAGACGCCTCTACAGAAAGCATTTGAGGAGCTTCGTGAAAAAAACCGTCGTTCCCGAGATGAATACAGCACAAATGGCTATCAGAATGGTGTGCATCGTAATGGCGGTAATTCCTCTATAAAAACTGAAACCAAGAGTGAAACTGAGTCGGGCGGGGGAGCATATGCCAACACAGGTCATCGTTAGTGATGAGAATTGTCCCCGACATTGCCAAGAGATTTTCTATGTGCTGGAACGATTGGGGTATAAAGAGCTACTATCCTTGGAATTGAAAACAATTGTAGAAGCTGGTCTATATTACGATATCGGTCCGACTACAATGCCATCTATGGCGAATGATGGATAATCAACAAAAGAATCACAGGAGGGCGTAGAACCGTCAGAAGACTGATAACTACCATACATGAATCAATCACAAAATAAATCACTGCTGCCAGAGGGCGAATTTATCGCACTCATGGCAATGGTCACAGCACTAATTGCGCTGTCCACCGATGCTATGTTGCCCGCCTTAGACGACATTGGGACATCGCTAGGGACACAAAACCCCAATGATAATCAACTGGTCTTAGTGATGCTCTTCTTGGGGCTGGCGGTCGGGCAACTTTTCTCCGGCCCGTTGTCGGATGCGATAGGACGTAAACCGACGGTGAGTCTGGGCTATGCGGTGTTTATTGTCGGCTGCATACTCTCCATCTTTGCCACCAATATGACCATGATGTTGGGTGGACGTGTCCTGCAAGGGCTGGGCGTTGCTGGCCCACGCACGGTGTCGATAGCACTGATTCGTGACCTCTATGAAGGTCGTCGGATGGCACGAATCATGTCATTTATCATGACCGTGTTTATTCTTGTGCCGATTATTGCACCCACATTGGGACAGGGCATTTTGTTGATTGCAGACTGGCGCAGTATCTTTGTCGCCTTGCTGCTGATGGCACTTGCGACCTTTTTCTGGTTTACCATCCGCCAACCTGAAACGCTGCCGCCGGAACGCCGTATGTTGAAATTGCTCGGGGTGCGTCTCGACTGCTGCTTTATCTTGGTTTCTACAGGG
>JBCCFC010000855.1:0-6113 GCA_039029935.1 Chloroflexota bacterium | reverse complement strand
GAACAGACAGGATTCGTATATCTGCGCCTTCCGGTGGTACAGGCTCAAATTCAAAGGTCAAAGACATGATTTCGATTGTCCATCGACCTGGACTTTTTTCAACAGGTTTGGCGTCGGCAAGGGGATTCTCAGACTCACCGAGAACGCGAATCACTTCATTATAATGTAAAGTACTCTGGGTGTGCAAAGAGACGACGATTAGCCATTAATAAGTCCTCGTTTGATGTGTTCTTCCATTGTAAAAGGAATATTCATCGCTGGGTTTGATGCCATTTCCTTTGAGCGTCGATCACTATCCAGAATTCGTTCAAGGTCCGCCAATCGTCTTGCCGTTTCATTCCATAAATCGGGCGAGACTAACACGGCTTTAGGTGTGGCTCTGCTTAAAATAACCATAGGACCGCTTTGTGCCTGCTTAAAAATCGTGTTCGCATTCGCCTTTAAATCGTCTACAGATGCTGTTTGATATAATGTGTGCATATTTATCCTTTTGATAGCGTATACAAATCAGACAAACGTATCACAGAATTATATCAGCGTTAACAAAATGTTGTAAATCTTAAGAAACGTGGATACAATAAGGCTAATCTGCAAAAGTAATTACCTGCGGAGTAGGCAGTCTCTACTGCCGGGTTTCCCGTGCAAGAGTCGCAATAGAGATTGCTCAGTCCGCGTTTCAATGGATATTTTATTTTGTGGAGTGGCCTAGATACTTGTTTAATCTATACAGGGTATGCTATTATGTATAGACTATCATCAGGATAGCATACTGTAAGCGCAACAAAACTGATTCTACAATTGGAGAAAAATTTGGCGAGAAAACGACGGACACGACAACACATCATTGCAGATTTATCGATCAATCATGTAGATCGATTTATCCTTCTCGCAGGATATACGGCTGAAAAACGTGAATATGATTATGGTATTGATCTAAATCTGTATACATACAGTAAGACAGGTGATGTCGAAAATGCATCAATTTATATTCAAGTAAAGTCATCTGAAAATCCTCGATATTTGAAAGATGGTCAGCACGTTTCATTTACGATTTCCAAAAAGGATTTGGATAGCTGGATTGAGGAACCCTTACCGATTATTTTAGTCCTTTATGATGTTCCACAGGATAAGGCTTATTGGGTCTATATCCAACGGTATTTTGAATCACTTCCTGACTTTGATTTAGCATCGGTTGGGAATACTGTTACAATGCGATTGAAGATTTCTCAGGTGGTTGATGTTGCATCGGTGAAAGAATGGGCAGCATACAAACAAAATATCTTATCGCAAGTAAAAGGGACGGTACAACATGAATGAAAAAATAACCTATGCTAGTTTGGAATCATTTTTAACCAAAGAATTACATTTTCAAGCCCACCATGTTGAAGGGGTCTATACAGCCTTTACGCTAGAGGATTCAGACCTGCTCATTATCTTGAACCCTTGGTTTAAGATACTCGAACAACGACATTTGATGTATGTGCGTCGCATGTTGGATGAGCATGGGATTATGGAATCATATCTGTTTGATGAAAAAATGCGGACGTTACACACAAACAATGGACACCATGATTTGTCGAGTCATGATGTATTCTACACAAATGGCAAATCAATACAACCAGCCCCTATCGTGCATAAAGGTACTGTGTTGCGACATAGCCCGGCCTAGCAGTAAAACGACCCTGCGGTTTGCGTCCTAGCCTTTGGGTAAGACCTTCGGGAGGTGTCCGTCGATGATTCGGGCATACCTAAGTTTTTCTGGACACCTCCCGAAGGTCTGGTTTCGCACCCTACTAGACCTCAAATAGCCGCAAAACCTTCGGGAGGTGACGCAAAATAGAGTACACGACCAGAATATGTATGGGGTCACCTCCCGAAGGTTGGGTTGCTTGTGTCGGATAATGAATACGCCACTTCACACCACCACCTCTGACAACTCTAACAAAAACGCTCCATCAAATGCGGCTTTGACGCACAACCAAGCCTCATTCGATGAGGCGTGATGACCTAGCCCTGCGGTTTTAACCCAGGGCGACAACCACCAAACAGGAGACAATTTCATGACAACCGAACAAATGCATCCAACCGTCGCCGAGCGTATTGAGGAGGCACAGCGGACAGGCGCAACAATACTTGATTTGAGTGAACTCGGACTGACGGCGTTGCCCGATGCCATCGGTCGGCTTTCCAGCCTACAGGGGCTTTACCTCGATGATAACCAATTGAGCGAGTTGCCTGATGCCATCGGCCAGCTTTCCAGCCTACAGTCGCTTGATCTCAATGATAACCAGTTGAATGAGTTGCCCGATACTATCGGCCAGCTTTCCAGCCTACAGTCGCTTTACCTAAGATATACTCTAATTGCTAACCTATATCGAAATTGGAGGGGTCTAATAGAGCGACATAGGTGTGCTTAATCCATCATTAAGAACTTAAATCAGGATGCAAAAGAGTCAGCCAACAGGAAGCTTACGGTGTAGGCAAGCACCTTTGAGGTGACACGAGAAATCATGCCAGAGTAAGAGCGAGACCCCGGCGACTCAAAAGAAAAGACAGTGGTGAGAACGCTAAAAACAGTCTCAACGCCATGACGAAGTCGCCCTAAAATCTTCTGAATGCCATCAGGCCATTGGACCTTCTGATTTTTCTTTTTGAGAGCGAGCAGTAGATGCTCACCAGTATCCCACAACTGCTCTTCAAGGTCTGCCAAAATATACCCTTTGTCGCCGATAATACGAATACCCTGTCGGTCTTCTAATAAAGCAGGGAGGGGAACGCGATCATCAAAAGAACCGGGTGCAAGAAGCCAAGTGTCAATCATTTGATCAAGTGTAACCGTCACATGGCAGCGGGGACCAAAAAATTTGCTCTTCTTGCTTGTACAGACCCCAAACCAAGCGTCACGCTGGTCAAGGGGAATACTCTGGCATCGTGCCCCTCTAGTGTAGGTACAGATAGGTATTGGTGCGCTGTCAACAAGGCGAAGAGATTCTTCCTCATCATCAAGAGGATTCAATGCATACCACGTATCTCGAAGACGACAGCGTATGTCCTCCATTTGTTCAGACAAGGCTCTTCGTCTACGGTTAAAGCGTCCATTATCCAGCAGGTATGGAAACATATCTGGATGATATTGCCGAATAAAGTGCAATGTCTTATCTTCGTCACCATCGAAGATCATTTCGCCAAATAATACAATGGTTATCACCTCGCTGTCATGGAAAAATTTCCCTTGTTTAGGTGCAAATTTGCGGTTGGGAAAATACTTGTTCCCAATTTTCAAGCACTCATCGTCAATCAACAAGAATATTGCTGTTAGAATATCTTCCCACAGTCTTTCTGTAATATAATTCGTGAGTTTTAACATGATTTTTCTCCTTTGAAAACGTTTGAGCTTGTGTGCATATACGATGTGTTTTCAAAGTATTATAAACATGTTGTGCTTTTTTGACCACCCAGAAACCTTACAGATTGTAAACCCTTAAGAAGGAAACAATTGCACATCTATTATTGCTGTTTTTATCTTTTATTTGAGATATTTAGTACGCATTCTTGTCTTAGAGGTTAGCAATTAGGGTAGAGAGTGGGTTGTCTTTGGCTGAGAACCCAACTAAGGTAGGAAAATCTGCAATGGCATTGGGCAACTCATTCAACTGGTTGGCCTCAAGGTAAAGCCACTGTAGGCTGGAAAGCTGGCTAATGGCATCAGGCAACTCGCTCAACTGATTGTTTATTAGGTCAAGCTTCTGTAGGCTGGAAAGCTGGCCGATGGCATCAGGCAACTCACTCAACTGGTTGGCCTCAAGGTAAAGCCACTGTAGGCTGGAAAGCTGGCCGATGGCATCAGGCAACTCACTCAACTGATTGTTTATTAGGTAAAGCTCCTGGAGGCTGGAAAGCTGGCCGATGGCATCGGGCAACTCGCTCAACTGGCTATCACTGAGTGTAAGTGACTGTAGGCTGAAAAGCTGGCCAATGGCATCGGGCAACTCGCTCAACTGATTGGCCTCAAGATCAAGCGACTGTAGGCTGGAAAGCTGGCCGATGGCATCGGGCAACTCGCTCAACTGGTTGTATCTTACCCTGATTGCCAAGGTTGCCGCTGACATTCCACAGGTGGGGCGCACGGTTCCGGCGGGCTGCAAGCGTGTCATGGATGCACTGCAAGCACGCAGTCAACACGACCCCTATATCTCCTACAGCGACTATGAACAACTTTGTGCCGAGCAAGATATTGGTGAAGAAGACACTGTGCCTGAGTTGGCGGCACTCTATGCGGCCATCCTCAACGAGTTGGGCTACTGCATCCACTACGCCGATGACTCTGCGCTCAACAATGTGGTCATCCTCAAGCCCGACTGGCTCTCCAAGGCCATCAGCTTTGTGTTGGAGGATGCCGAGACGGTGCGAAACAATGGGCTGGTGACACACGCACGGCTCAACGTGCTCTGGCATGACCCCGCACGGCCAGCCGATGAACGTTATCCACCTGCCCTGCACCCGCTCTTTCTGCGGCTTATGGAACGCTTTGACCTCTCCTACCGCGTCCAGTTGGAGGGTCGCCCACCCACCAGCCTGATTGCCCAGCTTGTCCCTGATCAACGCCCCGAACCCTTTGCGGCGGCATGGCCGGGCTATCCAGTGGGTCATCCAGCAGGTCATCCAGCAGACACTCTTGGGTCTATGCCCACAGGCGAGAGTCAACGCACCCGTGTCTGTCGCATTGTGGATGGCGAGAGCGGTGACGCCGTCTCTGTGCCAGGCATCTTCTACAGGCTCATCGTGCGCCTGCATCGCTTCTCACTGGGGCGTGATGACTACGAGCGCAGCATTCACTGGCAAAATGGGCTGCTGCTTGACCATGACTATAATGGCCGTGCCTTTGTCGAGCAGGTACGCGCAGGCATCCGTGTCACCGTGTGTGCTGCCTACCCAGAAGGCTTTCTCCACTACATCTGCGACGAGGTCAAGTGGCTGATTGACAACGGCTGGAAGGGGCTGGACTGTCAGATTATGGTCCCCTGTCCTGACCATGATTGCACGGGGCTGTTTGAGATGGCCGAGTTGGTGGCGTGGCGTCAACGGGGTTATGGTGAATACCGCTGCCATCGTTGTGGTGCATGGCAACAGATCGACACGCTGTTGGCCGCACCTGCGCCCGCCCCGGTACAACGTGTCATGCATCAAGAGATTATGCGTAACCTCAACCAAATCCAGCAGAGTGTCACCACAGGCTTTGCCATGACAACGGCCCAACTCACCGCCCAGACGCGCACAATTCTGAGCCGCATTGATGAACGCTATCACCAACTCATGATCGCGTTGGTCGATGAAGCGCGTGAAGGCCCACGGCTCTTTAGCATCACACCCGCATCCGGCAGCAACTTTGGCAGTAACGTTAGCAGCCGTGACCGCTGGGCCACCACACGCATCCGTCTCACGCTCTGGTGTGAACACTCGCGTCTACCCGTTCCGTTGCTCTCCGGCGATGATGAACAGGGCGTCTACATCATCGAACGACCGCGTGAATGGCTGGTCCAGATTGCGCCCTATGCACGAGTGGCCGCTGGTGTGCTCAGCCTGGTCCTCCCCGTTGCCGCAGCCGCCACTGTCAACGCCGATACCTTCACCACGTTTGAAAACGACCTTGAGCTATCCCAAGCGGCCTTTGATGCGATGATGGGTGCAGGGCAGGCAGGTGGTGAATGGCTGACGCATGATGATGGCTTGGATGCACCGAGTAAACCGACACCGGGCAAATCAACAGGGACAAGACGGCTCTCACCCAACACGCACGATGTCTTTCTGCAAGAGGGAGCCAAGGAATATGGTGACTTGAATCGGCTGGTGGGTGCGCCGCTGCGTGAGTTGCAAACGCTGCTCAAGGAGCTAGACCCAACCTTTGGCGGGCTGGAACGGGTGCAGAATAACCGCCGTGAATTTTTGTGGGTACACCGAGATTATCGGCGTGTGTATGATCCTGGGTATCCTGAGTTTCCGGAGTATTAACCAATGCATTAACCGCGGAGAGCGCGGAGGTCGCAGAGGGGGCAATAGGGTCGGGTTTTCTCCAATTTGAATTTTATCCACAAAAATAGTGTCGCGGATTTCGG
>JBCCFC010000854.1:0-6115 GCA_039029935.1 Chloroflexota bacterium | reverse complement strand
GGGATGATCATTTTTACTGGAGCAAAGATGGTCGCTCAATCATTGGGAAAACACCAACAGGACGTGTAACAATTCATCTATTACAAATGAATAACCCTGACGCATTGTATGCACGTCAACATTGGGTAGATGCCGGTTGGCATCCACCAGATTTATAAAAAGGTTAACTTAAAAGAGCTTACAATGAGTAATGCGGAAACAATTCCACAATTTTTTCTAGAGCGGGTCGCTCAATATGGAAGCAAGAAGGTCGCCCTGCGCCAAAAAGAACTGGGGATTTGGCGCGAATTCACGTGGGAAGATTCCTACAATGAAGTACGCGACATTGCATTGGGGCTACTCGAGCTGGGACTGAAACGGGGCGACCACATCTGCACGGTGGGTGACAATGATCGTCAGTATCTCTGGTCCTATATAGCAGTGCAATCCATTGGGGCAACTCAAGTCGGTATTTTCACCGATGCTGCCCCCCACGAGATCGAGTATGTAGTCAACCATTGTGATGCCACCTTTGTCTTTGCTCGTGACCAAGAGCAATGTGACAAGCTATTGGAAATTCGCGACAAGCTGCCCAATGTTAAACGCGTTATTTACTGGGATGACAAAGGACTTTGGGGCTATGACGAACCTTGGCTGATTTCCTATGACGAGGTACAGGCATTGGGGCGAGGGTCTTCGCATGACTTTGAGGCTGAGGTGCAACAGGGCGAGGCCGAGGACATGGCCGTGATCTGCTATACATCGGGCACAACCGGATTACCCAAGGGGGCGATGCTCTCCTATCGAAGCATCATTGCCGCCTCTAGAGGTACGGAAACCATTGATCCACGCTATGACACCGACAATCATGTGAGCATCTTGCCCTTGGGATGGATTGCTGAACACGTGTTGGGGGTTGCTCCCCATGTCGTCTACGGCATCATTCTGAACTTCCCCGAAGAACCAGAGACCGCACAGGCAAATATCCGTGAGATCGCACCGGAAGGCATCCTCTACAGCTCGCGTCAGTGGGATTCAATCGTGAGCTTGGTTCAGGTCCGTATGAATGAATCTAGCTGGGTTAACCGTAAACTCTATGAGTTCTTCCTCCCTATTGGTTATCAAGTAGCCGATGCCAAGCTTGAAAACAAAGAAATCACGGGAACCAAAGAATGGCTCTATCGTTTGGGCGACATGATGGTCTTTGGACCCCTGCGTGACAAGATGGGGTTGACCCAAATTCGCGCAGCATACACGGCTGGCTCGGCACTCAGCCCAGATGCCATCCGCTTCTTCCATGCGTTGGGTGTCAACCTCAAGCAGATTTACGGATCAACCGAAATTGCGGGTGGCGTGACTATCCACCGTGACGGCGACATTAAATTTGCGAGCGTCGGCCAGCCCATTCCCGATGCGACCATTCGCATCTCCGACGAGGGTGAGGTATTGGTGCAGAGCCCAACGGCATTTACGGGTTACTACAAAAATCCAGAGGCCACCGAAGAGGCGTTTTGGACGGATGAAAACAATGAACGCTGGTTCTGTACGGGTGATGCTGGCTATATTGACGATGACGGTCATCTTATCTATCTGGACCGCGTGAAAGACATGATGACGCTAGCGACGGGTGATAAATTCTCGCCCCAATTTATTGAGGGGCGTCTCAAATTTAACCCATACATCCAAGATGTGATGGCGGTGGGCAGCGAAGAGCGCGATTTTGTCACAGCACTGGTGATCATGAATTTTGATAATGTAGGACGGTGGGCCGAACAGCGAGGGCTGGGCTATACCACTTTTGTGGATTTGTCCCAGAAAGATGAAGTCTATGCACTCATTAAAGAAGCTGTCGTTGATGTCAACCAAAACTTGCCCGAGGGGGGACGTGTCCGTCGATTTGTGCTTATGCATAAAGAGTTTGATGCGGATGAAGCAGAGATGACACGGACACGCAAACTGCGTCGTCGTTTTCTCTACGAACGTTATGACGATATCATCAGCGGCATGTATGCTGGGCAGCAGTCTATTTATGTTGCCGCCCAAGTCAAGTATCAGGATGGCAGCGAAGGCGTTGTCGAAACCGATGTCAAGGTAATGGAACTTTAGTCCGGTAGTCAGTGCGTCGGTAGGTCAGTAGGTCGGTAGGTTAGTCACCGAATACCGACCTACTGACCTACCGAATACCATCAAATCAACGGAGTCGTAAGGGTATGAACTGGGTCTTAGTACCGCAACAATTAGCCACTGGCCTTTTAAATGGTGGCATTCTCGCATTGATTGCACTTGGCATCGTGCTGATCTATAAATCGTCCGAAGTCTTCAACTTTGCACATGGGCAGATGGTCATGGTCGGCGCCTTTCTCACGTGGTTTTTTGCTGGCGGTGAGGAGATAGGCAACGAATTGTTCAACCTGCCGTTATGGGCAGCGGTGATTGCCGCCATGATCTGCGCCACTGTTATCGGATTGCTCATCGAGCGGTTTGCCCTGCGCCCCATGTCCGGTCAGCCGCTACTGTCGATTATTTTGATGACACTCGGCCTCGCACAGTTAATGGACGGGTTGAGTACCATCGCCTTTGGGGTTGAACCCAAGGGCAACTTTCCAGCACCGTTTTCACCAGCCGACATCATTCGTATTCCATTCCCAGGTGCATTTAACGACACAATTATCCTCAAACAGGCATTGATCGCCGCCTTTGTGGTTGCGGCGATTGTCTCGGTACTGTTCATCCTCTATTTCCAATACACCAAAATTGGTCTTGCGATGCGCGCCACATCAGAAAATCATGAGCTAGCACGTAGTGTCGGGATCAAAGTGCCACGCATTTTTGGCCTCTCATGGGCCATCACAGGTATCATCGCCACAATGGGTGGTGTTCTGCTGGCGACACTGAGTGGTGTGAGCATTAACTTGGCAACGGTTGCACTGGTGGCATTCCCTGCTATTTTGCTTGGTGGACTAGAATCCTTCTCTGGTGCGCTGATCGGTGGCATCTGCATCGGCTTGGTTCAAGCACTGGTACAGACATCCAAGGTTATTGAAGTGCGCAATTCTGCGGAAATTGCCCCCTATGTCCTGTTATTGATTGTACTCATCATTCGCCCAGAAGGGTTGTTTGGTCAAAAACGAATCGAACGAATCTAGTCACGATTCAAAAAGAACGGAGCTATAAACTATGGCCATCATGCGTCCAGCGGGTTATTTTGACCGCAGCTACGATGAAGACGCTGCTTATCTGCGCAAACCTTGGCACTGGGGGTTGACAGCGGTCGCATTAATTGTTGCTTTTACTGTGCCGCTGTGGGGCAGTGCCTATCTGGTGAGTACCGTCAACCAAATCGCCTACACCATTATCGCTGTCCAAGGGCTGAATGTATTGATTGGCATGTGTGGACAAATTTCACTGGGGCAGGCTGCATTTATGTTGGTCGGTGGCTATGCATCGGCCCTGACAACACAACATTTAGGATTGCCTTTTTATCTTTCACTGCCCGTCGCTGCGGTGACGACTGGTGTCATTGGTTTGCTCTTTGGCTTGCCGTCACTCCGTGTCAAGGGCTTCTATTTAGCGATGGCGACGCTGGCTGCACAGTTTATTATCCCCTGGATCAGCCGACACACTTTTCCAGAGTATCTTGGCGGCAAAGATGGTAGCATTGTCGTCCCAGTCGTTGAACTCTTTGGCATAAGATTTGGCGAGATTTCACAGTTTGTCTATCTCTCGCTCTTTGTACTGCTCATCACCACTATTTTGACCAACAACCTAACGCGGACAAAGCTGGGGCGCGCCTTTATCTCTATTCGCGATAATGACTTGGCCGCAGAATTGCTCGGTGTAAATCTGTACCGCTATAAGCTACGCGCCTTTTTCATCGCCGCCATGCTGGCAGGCATCGCAGGCGCATTGAAAGCACACAGTCAACGCGGTGTGGGAACGGAGTTTGGCTACGCATTGCCGGAATCCATTCTTTTTTTAGGGATGCTTGTCATCGGTGGGCAAGGGGACAAGCTTGGCCCCTTCTTTGGTGTATCGGCTATCATTTTGCTAGATGACTTTGCGCTCTGGTTTGGGCATATCCTCTCAGAGATGTTCCCAGGGCAATCGGCGGAATTGCTGACCTCCTTCCGCCCCATATTCTTTGGCGTCACGCTTATCCTCTTCCTGATCTTTGAACCAAGGGGCATGGCGTATCGCTGGGTTTTGATAAAAGCTGCGTGGCGGTTAAGGCCGTTTGCGCGGTAACAATAGAAGTTGAAAGGTGGAAAGGTGGAAAGGTGGAAAGGTGGAAAGGTGGAAAGGTGGAAAGGTGGAAGAGGGCAAGACGGATTACTGCTCATCTTCAACCCTTCAACTTTTCAACCCTTCAACTTTTCAACCCTTCAACTTTTCAACCCTTCAACCCTTATACTTTCAAGGAGAAAACAACATGAGAAAGTCAATTTTATGGCTCTTGATTGCAATTTTGGCCGTTAGCTTGGCGGCCTGTGGTGCGCCCGCCGCACCAGCACCCGCTGAAGAGGCGGCTGCTGAGGAAGCCGGAGAGGAAGCACCTGCTGAAGAAACCAGTGAAGACGCACCTGCTGAAGATGTGGATGCAGATTTAGATATTGAGGCTGGCGTACAGGCAGCCATTGATGGTCAAGTAGCAGCAAATGAAATTTGTGAGGTAGACCTGACGGGTGAAACCATTTACCTGCACCAACATGCCGGACGTGAAGGCCCACTCGCCGCGATTTTAGGTGATGGCTTTGTTGTCGCAACTTCGGACGCCGTGAGCCAGATTAATGAAGGTGGTGGTATCTGTGGTGCCACGCTGGAGGTTATCTTCCGTGAGACGCAATATAACGTTGAGCAAGAAGTTGTGGCCTATGAAGAAGCCCGTGCGTATGATCCAAAGCCGGGCATCATCTTGACCTATGGTAGTGGCGCAACTATTGCCCTCAAAGATCGTGTCGTTGAAGACGGTATCGTCAACATCGTTTCCGGGTTGAATGCTGAGGCCATCTATAATCCACCCAATGGGCTGACCGTTACTGGTTTCCCCATTTACTCGGACCAATTTGCAGGTTTCGTGCAGTGGGTTAGCGAGAGCTGGGCTGACATCAAACCAGAAGGTGCGGGTGATGATATCGTTGTAGGCGTCATTGGCTGGGCCAGCGCATATGGTGCAGGCGCAACCACACCAGAAGCATTGGCATACATCGAAGGGTTAGGTGTCACTGTGTTGCCATTGGAAGAGCAAGCGATTTCACCTGATGCCGATGTCACAGGTCAAATCCAAAACTTGATGCTTCAGGGTGCAAACGTCATTTATGCCCAAAACCTATCATTTGGTACAGCGCAGGTCATTGGTAATATCCATGCATTGGGCGCATGGGACCAGTTGGTTGTTGGTGGTGTGAACTGGACCAATAACATTGATGTACTCAACATTTTGGGTGAAAATGTAGCTTTGGCAGACGGCTACTATGGCCTCTTCCCACATGCAGCGTGGAATGATATCGATAATCCTGGTATCCAACAGTTACGAGCAACATTTGCGGCTGGTGGCTATCCAGAGTCAGATCGGAGCAATACCTATTTGAGTACATATGTCTCGTTCTTCTCCATTGCCGATACCATGCGTCAGACTGTCAGCATGTTTGGTGGCCTTGAAGGGTTTACAGGCGAGAATGTGATCGCTGCAATGGCAGAGCAGGAAAGCCTGACACCACTGGGTGTTATGCTGCCATACGATGTCAATGATGGCAATCGCTCTGGTACAATGATGCAGATTCGCCAAGCAACAATGGTCGATGGCGCTATCCAATATCTGCCAGTTTCAGATGTACTGACATTGCCAGACACGAAGCCAGCAGTTGAGTAAATAGCCAAGTAGGGGTATATCGTGGAGTTAGTACTCTCTAGTGCGGTTTGTACATGAAAAGCCAGCATTAGAGATTACACGCAGTAGGGTTCTACCTCTGGTAGAAGCCGAAGATACGGGAAAAAAGACGCAGTAGACAGTAAAAATGCCATTTGAGTGCATGTTAGCGAAATAGCTCTGAAATCTGGTGTATTTAGCCGTTCTCACCACCGTGAGTACCACTGGATTCGCCGCCATTTCGCCACTTGCTGTCTCTGCAAAATTTTT
>JBCCFC010000853.1:0-6116 GCA_039029935.1 Chloroflexota bacterium | reverse complement strand
GGCGAGCCACCGGACAGTTCCTCGTCCATCGAACCGCTCTGGTCGACCAAGAACATGACGTTCGGGCGTTGTTCTACCCATTGCCATTGTGGTCCTCGTTGCGCTTATTTCACTGGCTTTTCTCTGGGACACATCCCCATCTGAACCGCCATCAGCAGGGGTGTCTTCTGATGAAGTAGATTCATCGTTAAGCGAAGAGAGCGCGTCACCAAGTCTGACAGACAAACAAGCTGGGGTTGGGTTTGTGGACAATAACACCTGTGCAGAATGCCACGCCAACGAGTTTGAGCAGTGGGTTGGCTCGCATCATGATCAGGCCATGCAGCCTGCCACCGATGAAACGGTTTTAGGTGATTTTAACGATGTCACGTTTGCTGATTACGGTGTTACCTCTCGCTTTTTTAAGCGCGGTGGCGAATTTGTCGTCAATACGCTAGGGGATGATGGCGAGTATGCCGATTTTACGATTGAATACACCTTTGGCGTTGAGCCACTGCAACAGTATTTGTTAAGTTTTCCGGATGGCCGTTATCAAGCATTTACAGTGGCGTGGGATACACAGAAAAATGCGTGGTTCAATCTCTATCCAGATGAAGAAATCCCTGTCGATGATCCACTCCATTGGACCCATCGCCATTTTATTTGGAATTCGACCTGTGCGGAATGTCACTCGACCGATTTGAAAATGAACTATGATCCGGTGAATGATAGCTATAATACGGAATGGGCCGAGGTCAACGTTAGCTGCCAATCCTGTCATGGTCCTGGAGAGGCGCATGTTGCGTGGGCAAACCAAGAGGCGTATGATGAAGATGAGGGCATAGGGAAGGGGTTGGTGGTGGACTACGTTTCAATGGATGCGCAAACCGCTGTCGAAACCTGTGCGCGCTGTCATTCCCGTCGCTACCCTATCAGCCTCAATGATAACCACAGCGACCCATTTCTCGACCACTTTGTGCCAGAATTGCTACGAGAAGAGGTGTATCATCCCGACGGGCAAATTCTGGATGAGGTGTTTGTCTACGGTTCCTATTTACAGAGTAAGATGTATCAACAGGGTGTCAGTTGCATGAATTGCCACAACCCACATACAGGGGATGTACTATTGCCCGGCAATGAACTCTGTGCAACCTGCCATCAAGAAAGCCCACCAACACAGGTCTTCCCCACATTGCAGAGTAAGGTCTATGACTCACCCGACCATCACTTTCATACGCAAGATTCAACAGGGGCGCAGTGTGTTAACTGTCATATGCCTGCTAAAAATTATATGGTGGTGGACCCCCGTGGTGATCACAGTTTCCGAATTCCACGCCCAGACTTGTCGATTGAGCTAGGCACACCCAATGCCTGTACCCAATGTCACACCGACCAAGAGCCTGCATGGGCAGTGGCAACCATGAATGCGTGGTATGGTGAGGACTGGCAACAGCCACACTATGGGCAGGTCTTGGCAGCGGGTCAGGCAGGGGTAGCGGATGCCCCAGAACGATTGCGTACATTGGTGAGTGATGAGAGCCAACCAACGATTGTGCGAGCCTCGGCACTGGATTTGTTACGATTGTATGGTGAATTCGGTGTCGAAACGTTACAAACCGCGCTTACGGCTGAGTCGGCGTTGATGCGAGCCATTGCCGCACAAGCATTGGGTGAAATTGCGATAGAGACGCAAGTCAGCAACCTTGCACCGCTATTGACAGACTCCATCCGCGCCGTGCGTATTGAAGCGGCCAATGCGCTGGCCGCCGTGCCGCCCGGTTTCTTTGATGATAGTCAGCAGACAGCCTTGGATTCAGCCCTGGCTGAGTATGAGATTGCACAATTGGCACAGGCGGACCAACCCGAAGGCCATGCAAACCTTGGCTCATTGTATGCTCGACAAGGTAAATTTGAAAAAGCGGAACGTGCCTATGGCATGGCGATTACGCGCTCCCCCTATTTTTACCAAGCGCATAACAACCTTGCCAATCTCTACTATCAGCAAGGGGATATTATCAAGGCAGAACTGGTCTTTCGTGAGGCAATCGAGGTTGCGCCCAATGAAGGGCTGCTCCATTATTCTCTGGCATTGCTATTGGTCGAACAAGAGCGACCAAGTGAGGCTATGCGTACGTTTGACCGTGCAGCAGAGTTGCTTCCGGATGCGCCCCGTGTCCAGTACAACTATGGGCTGATTTTGCAGCAGTTTGGCCGTATGGATGAAGCGTTGGCGGCATTGCGTCGAGCCAATGAACTGCAACCACAGGACCCTGATTTTCTCTATGCATTGATTGTGTTCCATATGCAGCGTGAAGAGTGGATGTCAGCATTGCCCTACGCCGAAGAGTTAGTCAAGGAGTTTTCGGACGTTCCCGAATTTCAGGAGTTGTTGAGTTCGTTGCGGAGCAGACTTTAAAGCTGTCACATGCGGACTATTTGTCACTAATGATTGGTATATGACTTTTGCGTTTTGGCTAATAAACTTTTATCTGATCAATATACAATATCCTCAAAGTCGGTTCAGCATCTTCATCCTCAGATGATACCTCAAATCCGAGAATATAATGACCAAATGTGAGTTCATAACGACGGGGACGATGTGGCACAGGTTGCGCATCGTCCCAAGGTTCTTGTTGAAATTTCATGGCTTTAATCGTATTGTGTAGCTCATGCCCTTTTTCTCTCAGTTGATATAGTGTAGATACCACTGATTGGGCATACTTCAGTCGCCAATAAACTGTCATCCGTCACCTATCCCCATTGCCGCAAATTGAGCATCAATGTCTTCCTCTGTGACAAAATTTCCCGCTTTAATCTCATCCGACGCTCTGTCACCTAGCTCAAGACGACGTAAACGCTGGAGCTCTCTGGCTGTCTGGTCCCACTCAAATGCTGAAAGAATCACCGCCGTAGGTGTTCCTCTCTGCGACAAAATGACAGGTCCATTATCTAACTTTGTCAATACGTCAGTATAATTGGTACGCAAATTGCTGATTGGCATAATTTGTGGAATTACTTGCATTGCTGTTCCTTTCTAATTAAAATCCTTATTCATTTAGGAATAAATTGCTAGTTCATATAGGATTTTACAGGATTTTTATTTAAAATCAAAACTGCGGCCCCTATTATTTAGTTTACAGGGAATTAGGTTGACAATAAACACAACGTTTCGTAGCTCATCACAATGAGCGACAGCCTACGAAACGTTGTGTTTATATAATCTGTTTGAGAAAAGTCCCTGCTTATCCCAAAACCTCTGGGTTCACAGGCGCAGGTGGTCGCTCACCGTGCAAGACCGCCAGCAAATTGGTCACGGCCAACTCACGCATCAGCCGCCGCGTTTCATTGGTGGCCGTGCCAATATGTGGAAAACAGATGACATTGGGCAGTGTGACAATGGGATCATCTTCGGCAGGTGGCTCTGCTTCCAACACATCCAGCGCAGCACCTGCAATCTCCCCCGACTGTAACGCTTCTGTCAACGCCACCTGGTCGACCAAGCCACCGCGTGCCGTATTGACCAAATAGGCAGTTGACTTCATCTTTGAGAACGCATCCGTACTCATCATGTGGTGAGATGTCTCATTCAAATTCATGTGCAAACTCACAAAGTCAGATTCAGCCAGCAGATCATCTAGTGGTCGATATTCACTCTTCGGTGCATCAGGATGCGGTGTGTCAAAAACATCATACCAGATTGTTTTCATGCCGATGGTCTGCATCCGGCGTGTGACTTCCTGTCCAATGCGTCCAAAGCCGACAATACCCAATGTGCGTCCCTGAACGTCCATGCCCAACGCAGACGGTTTCTCGCGTCGCGCCCAGCCACCGCTGCGGACATAGGGTTCATGCTCAAACAGCTTCTGCGCCAACGCCAAAACCATTGCCATCGTCAAGTTGGCAACTGCATCGGTCAGGACACCGGGTGTATGACAGACGACGACGCCATGCTTGGTGGCCGCGGGAATGTCAAATGGATCATAGCCAACGCTGGTGGTGGAAATAACCTTGAGGTTGGGACCTGCGCTAAAGAATTCATCATCAGCGCGCACTCTGGGTGTCAACAACACGCCATCGACTTCTTTGACCGCGGCCAATTGCTCTTCGCGCGACGATGCATATGGAATTTCTGTTGTCTCGCAAACGGCGTCAATCTGCGCCCGCAGGTCATCCTCAATGGGGACCATGATACATACTTTTGGTTTACTCATGAAAGTTTCTCCTTAATGATGTATAAAATCCAAAAAGTAGGTAGAAAAAACATACTACAACGGATTAAGGAAGAGAACGGATTTCAGACGCCGTACACGATGAAAAATCCGTTTTCTTCCCAAATCCGCTGTAGTATCTTCAACGGTCTATTTCTAATTACTTTCTTGGTTTTACTTAGAACGATGCCCGTTCCGAAAATAGTCAATGAGGTGCATTATAACACTAGCCTAGCCGACGACCAACCATGAAAAATCAATCATAAAAGATCCCATCTGTTTACGAATTTTGCAAAGTATGTCTCTCCTTTTCCAAACCCTATGCGCTTTCTGCTATAGTAAGCATAACACAGGCAAATGCGCAAATTTGCACAAAACAAATTAAATAGTCAGTAAAAGGAGCTACATCATGCCAGTATTATCAAATTATAATCACTTTGCAGGTCGCCATTGGGAAACAGGAACCATCCACAACTATTTTGCCGCTCGTGGCTTTAATGCACCACATACAGGTCAGCCCTATAGCGAAGCCCTGCTCATGGGCATCAGTGGTGGTGTGGTGATGGGCTACTTTAGCTTTGAGTATGATGGCTATGATCCACTGCTCAACGTGTTGACCCGCAACACCTTTGACCCTTGGGACACGATGTTGTCTCGCCTGGGTGTGGTGCAGGAGGTCATGCACACATCCAAACCTGTCAAGGCGATTCAAAATATAACGGATACCTTAGCCGAAGGAATTCCGGCCATTGTGTGGGCAGACATGTGGAGCTTACCCTACAATGCTCTCAAACATGATGAGGGCATGTGGGGCAATTTTCCATTGGTTGTCTATGGCTATGACGAGGAGAATGATGTGGTTCATATCGCTGACCGTGCTGGTGTAGGGTTGACAGCCTCGACGGAGGTCTTTGCCACAGCACGTGCGCGCATCAAAAAGGACAAGCATCGTGTGATGACATTGGATATGCCCGACCCAGAGAAGTTGGCCTCGGCGGTACAGATGGGTGTCCATGACTGCGTCAAGCTCTTTACAGAAAAGCCACCACGTGGGGGCAAAAATAGCTTTGGCTTTGCGGCCTATCAACATTGGGCCAAGTTGTTGACCAAACCGAAACAGCGTAATAGCTGGGAAAAGGTCTTTCCGGCAGGGGGCAAGATGTTTGCGGGGTTGACCTTTGGCTATCACTACATTTTTCACTTTGGCAAAGGGACTGGTAATGGTGCGGACCGCTTACTCTATGCAGATTTTCTGGATGAAGCGGCGGTAATCTTAGACAAACCAGACCTTGCGGCGGTCGGCGATCAATTTAGAGCGAGTGCAAGCGCGTGGGCGACGTTGGGGGAGGCCATGTTGCCTGATGATGCCCCGCTGTTTGCTGAGGCCAAGGCGAGCATTCAGCGTCGTCAACAACTGTTTATTGAACAGGGTAATGACGCGTTGTCAGAAATTTTATCGCTGAAAGACGCAGATGCTGTCAGACGAGCGGCAGCAGACAATGATTCTCCACTTTCTGAGGCAGAGGTGATTGCCTATCGTGAAAATCTGGCAGAGAAAGTACTGGCGATTCATGATATTGAAGTGGATGCCGTTGGTGCGTTGCAAGCAGTGATGACAGGTTAGTGCTTTGGCAACTATAGCAAACACGGTTTGAAAACCGGAATTTTTCGTAGACGTCTACTGGTGTAGGTTCGGTTTTGAAAATTCTTGGTTTCAAACTGAACTGGCTATAAATAATGAGGTGTTTTGGTCATTCCTGCTTTCGCAGGAATGACGATATCCGAAAATCTAGTTGACAGGGTATTGTAACCAGTCTCTAGAAATATAGCATTCCATAGTTTTATATGGAAGCGAATTCCGCATAAGATTGGTGACAGACACCCCTTTCGGGGTGTCTGTGCTAACACAATCGTCTTTACGACCTCCTG
>JBCCFC010000852.1:0-6123 GCA_039029935.1 Chloroflexota bacterium | reverse complement strand
CTCCTCCACCGCTGGTGTCGTCGTCTCTTCGAGCGAACCACTCACCACCAATGGATCAAGGCTGACCAACTCAAAGTCATCCAACGTGAATTGACCTAGCCCTGCGATGTCCAGTGTCTGTGCGCTTTCAGTCAACGCCGCAACAATGGCATCCAACCCGTAGCGACCAATCACGCTATCGACATCACCTTCATTATCGACCGCAATATTAGCCGTTGTCTCTCCTGTGTTGGGGTCCGTACTCATGGTCAGGCTACCTGACACAGCCATACTCTCAAAGTGTGGATCGTTGATATCTACGACAAAGTTAAAGCCGCTCTCTACCACATCGCTCATGGTCACGGTGACGGGGATACCACCTACGTCGGTCTGGAATGCGTGGGTCGCCACCTCTTCCGCTGTTGGGACACCCTCTTGGAGCGAGCCGCTCACAATCAACGGGTTCAGGCTGACCAACTCAAAGTCATCCAAGGTGTATTGGCCCAGCCCTGCAATGTCTAGCGTCTGTGCGCTTTCAGTCAACGCCGCCACAATGGCATCCAACCCATAACGAGCGATGACACTATCGACAGCCTCTGCATTATCGACGACAATGTTGGCCGTTGTCTCATCTGTGGCGGGGTCGCGACTCATCGTCAGTTTGCCTGACAAATCAATCTCATCTGTCTGGTTTGGATCGTTGATATCTACCTCAAAGTCAAAACCATCATCCGTGACATCGCTCATCACCACGACGATAGGAATGCCCCCTAGCTCTGTTTGGAACGTATACTCTTCTGGAACCCCCTCTTGGAGCGTACCATTCACCACCAACGGGTCAAGGCTGACCAACTCAAAATCATCCAAGGTGTATTGACCCAGCCCAGCAATGTCGAGCGTCTTTGCCCCGTCAGCCAGCGCGGCGACAATGGCATCCAGCCCATAGCGCGCAATCACGCTATCGACATCCCCCGCATTATCGACTGTGATGCTGGCCGTTGTCTCATCTGTGCTGGCGTCTGTACTCATGGTCAGGCTACCGGGCACGGCCAAATTCTCAAAGTTTGGATCATTGATATCCACCGTAAAGTTAAAGCCGCTTGCCACCACATCACTCATGGTGACAGTCACGGGGATACCACCCACGTCAGTTGCAAACGTATAGAGCGCCGGTGTCGGCGTCGGTGTTGGCGTTGGTGCTGGATAGTTGTTATCAACAATCGTACCAACGGCCTCACCATCGGCAATGGTGGCAAAGACAGGGCTGCTTAACACCAATTTAAAGACACGGTTGCCCTGAGCAACAGGAATATTTTCAATCGGCACGGCGACATTAGCCGTGGTTGACCCTGCGGGAATAGTGGCAGTGCCGCTCTTTGCAGTGTAGTTTGTGCCTACAACCGCGGTTGAATTGGCCGTCGCATAGTTGACATATACAGGACCACCGCTGACTTGATTTGTGCGTATGGTAAAATTGAGGATGCCATCGGTTTCATTGGCGGAGGTGTCATCGACAGAAATTGCTATTCCGGGCGCACCACCTGTTGCTTGGATAGCAAAGGTGTATGGGGTTTCATCCGTATCATTGTTGCCAATTTCCAAGGTTGCGCTCTGTGTCCCTTGGATGGTGGGCAGGAAGGCGACTTGGAATGTGGTCGAGCTACCTGCGGCAACTTCGGTGCTTGGGCTTATGGTCACGCTAAAATCGCTAGCCCCTGTTTTCGTGATGGGCAGGCTCACGGTCAACGTCGATGTCCCCGTGTTGCGGATGGTATATGTGCGTGCGGTCGAGGATCCATTCACAAGTATCGTGCCGAAATCGGTGCTGTCGGCTGTGCTGGGTGTGGTGTCACCAGAAACAATGCTGGTATTGTTGCCCTGCACATCAATTTCAGGTCGAGTGGTTAGCACAACGTCATTGCCATCGCCACCCATATAGCTGATGTAAAAATCTGCGCTGCCAAAGGTCACAACATCACCCTCGGCTATACCGTTAAATGTGCCGTTAATTGGGTCTGTGCCATCATTATCGACGATGGTAAAGCTGTCATGCGGAGAGGGTGTAAACCCGGATGTGCCAGCCAATGTGATGTTATTGAGCGTGATGCTGCCTGTGACGCTAATCTGGTCATAGTCTGTGCCAACGGTCGTGCCATTCACCTCAACGGTCAACGTGTGTGTACTGGTAAGGGTCACGTCACCGCTGATGATAAGCTGGCCCGGTGATTGGCCGGGGGCGACGTCGCCATCCAATATCACTGATGGAGCGGTGATATCTGTGCCTGCGTTGTCGCTGATGGTCCCGCCAGCGATGGTGACATCGTCGAGGAAGGTGGCACTGTCGATGTCAACTGCGCCTGTGCCGCTGACGGCGTTGCCGATGGTGATGTGGCTAAAGCCATCGCTGAAAACAGCAATTTCCTCATCACTCAGGTTCAGCGTACCTGTACCGCCACCAATACCGATGGTTTTCGTGTAGGTAGCGGGTTTGATAACTAACGTTCCGGCACCAGCCAGCCCTGCCGTGCCAGTTACATTATACGTGTCCGCAATCAATGTCAGAGTCCCTGACATTGTTCCACCACCGAATGTGCCTGTTGATGAATCAATGCCATTTGAATTATTATGATCACCAGCAATCCCCGTGATGGTGATGTTTCCCACACCAGTTACTTCAATTTTTCCACTATTGGTTAGATCGACACCGTGATTGACTCCCCCAGACCCTGTTCCCCCACGCCCAATGACTGTAATGGAGCCATCGACCGAGGTGACTTGACTGTTATTGGTAGCGATATAAACGCCATCACTACCACTGGTGCTATTTCCGCCTGTACCATCCAGCGTAATCGACGCCGCTGTCGCCCCCATGCCTGTAGAACGAACAATGGCCTGATTATTGAGCCAAATTCCTCGCTTATCCGCACCAGTTGAACCAGAACCACCTTGACCAACCAACTGAATGTCACCTGTCACAGATTGGACGATTACTGCACCATTTAAAAAGACGCCATCCGAAGTCGCACTGCCCTCACCACCAGTCCCATTGAGTGTGATTCTACCAGTTCCTGTGGACTCGACGGTATTCGCTCCAAAAAATTCGATACCTACGTTTTCGGTGCCAGCACCATTCCCGCCTGTACCCATCAGAGAAATCTGTTTGTCACTAGCATTGGCAATAGAACTGTTCCCAGTCATATATATGCCGCCATTTGTATTACCAGTGGTCGTCATGCCACCAGTGCCTGTCAATGAAATAGGGCCAGAAACTGCATTAATCGTCGCTGCTGATAGATAAATACCACTATTGTTTGATGTGCCATTCCCTGCCACACCTGTCATTTGAATCCCATCTGTACTCGAATCAGAAACCGTGCTGTGACCAGCCATCGTAACCCCAGGATTATTTGTGGCTGTAGTACTGATACTGCCTGTACCTGTCATCACGAGGCCACCCGTGCTTGTAATGGCTGAACTTGATTCCAAGTAGACACCTGCATTATAGCTTGTTCCCGTGCCACTTGTGCCATCCAACACAACACGGCCCGTTCCTGTCGTTTGTACAATCGTAGAATTTTGTAGAAAAATACCTGAATTCGATTGACCATCGGAAAAACTGCCACCTATACCAGTCAAGATGATGTCGCCATTCACACTATCAGCCGTTGTGTTGTCGAGATGTATGGCATGGTTGGTACTGCCTAGAGAGAGGTCACTGACAGTGCCTGTTAATTCAATAGACCCATCAATTGTTTTCAAGGCAGTCCTGAGAAGGTAAAATCCCCTGTTGGTCCCTGTCCCTTTACCACTTCTGCCCGTCATCTGAATGCCATATGTGCTCAAATCGGCAACTGTGCTATCCACCACCGTCACACCAGGGTTATTTATGGTTGTGGCACTAATACCACCTGTACCTGTGATGACAAGACCACCTGTACTGGTAATGACCGAATTTGAGTTTAGAAAGACACCTGTATTCGCATCTGCACCCGGTCCCCCTGTGCCCTTTAGCGTGATACGGCCGTTTCCTGTTGTTTGTACGGTTGCCGAATTTTCAGCATAGATACCACTATTCGACCGACCAGAGGAAGAATGACCGCCTGTTCCATTCAGGGTAAGGTTGCCATCCGTACTGCGAACTGTTACTCCATTGAGATAAAGTCCATAATTCCCACTGCCAGTGCTACCACCTGTCCCTGTCAGGCTGATTGCCCCTGATCCTGATTGAATGGTGATGCCTGCGCCGACGTCAATCCCCGCAATATTACCTGTACTAGTGCCCTCCGTATTACCAAAGAGTGTAATTTGCCCACCGCCAATGTTGGTGATATTGGCGCGGATGGCGAGACCAGCATTGGCCCTTAGCGTAATATTGGCATCACTTCCACTGCTTTTGACAATGGCAGCATTTACTGTAATAGTCCCAGATTGACCATTATTCGTAGCGGCGGTTGTATCAACCACAATATTGTTACCAGCGTCCAACAGAGCAGCAAGGTTACTTGCGCTAATCGTGGCACCTGACGCAGTAGGTGTATAGGTGACGGTCGAGCCGACTGTTGTTGACATGACATTGCTATCTGTTGCACTAATCGTCACATCCGTTGAATTCGTAGTGGCCCATGCCGTTGTGAAGAATAGACACTGGGCAATCAGCATGATGATCAACAGTTTCACGCTAGTGGTCGCAAGTCGCTGAACAGATAAATTGACTGTTGTGTGGCTCATTGCCCACTCTTCACCATAAAGATGAGCGGCGTTCTCTTTGCCATCACTGGCTGGATTGGTTTGGTCTAACCGGCTGAAGCCAAGCAGTTCCATTGAAAGCTCTCCTTGTTGTGTGTTGTTGCCCGTGCGTTATGCACCCGTAAATGTCAAATAACCCTGTGTGATTTTCCAACGGATGTAGTCCAGCGGAACACATCCTTCCTGTCATGATTTTGGATAAGTAAGGTGATGATAAGTTGTAGAAAGGTAGCTTACATAGCAAAAGAGTTTGGTTAGGAGTTAGCTAGGTCTTGCAGGCATGATTCTATATATTATCCTAGTAATGTTCATATTTTGTATAATACTGGATTGATTATATCCGATGCCCGCAAAATAGGAAAGTTTATCTATTTCTGTTTTTCTCTATATTAGAACAGTTTTTTGAATTATTGTTGTTAATTATATATGACAGCTTACGAAAATATAATCTTGAGAATAATTTTTTCGGTTCTTAAAGTATACTAGGCTAAATGATTGATTTCACTATAATCATTACGCATTTACTTCTTCCCATTTTAGAAAATTTACGATCGTAAAAAAGAAGTTTTTTGATCGTAAATTAGAAGACATGCCGTCACGCTTAGTAGCGTACCCCACGGTTGTGAATCTCAAAGAGACAGCATCTATTGTGCATCAAGCGCATAGAGTGCTGCCTGTGTGCGATTGTTTAGCTGTAATTTATCGAGAATACTGCGGACGTATGTCCCAATTGTTCGGACAGAGACGCCAATTTCATCAGCGATCTGTTGATTGGTTAGCCCCTGTCCCAATAATTTTAAACCATCCGGTCGCAGCCACCAGTTCAATATCGGATTGCGCCTCGCAGATACGCGCCATCCCTTCACGTACAATCGGGTGTGGGTCAACAATCAAAACACGTATCCCTGCCACACTCGTCTCCTCCGCTTTCACACTTACATTTTGCAAACCAACACCAACTACCCTAGAATAAATAACGGGCGTTAAATAAGCGTTAAAAAAGCGTTAAAGTGAGAATCAATCAAATGAGCATCGAAAAACCACAGAGTCATGATCTTGAACTTTTTTTACTAGGATCACCACAGATTACCGTGGCTGGTGAACAGATAACTACCTTCAAAACACGCAAAATTCAAGCACTGCTCATCTACCTCGCAGTGACAGGCCAAGCACATAGCCGTGATACCCTAGCAGGGCTGCTCTGGTCCGATATGCCGCAAAAAAATGCACGTCGCAGTTTGCGCCAAGCCTTGCACGGGCTGCGGCAGGCAATTGACCCGACGTGGCTCGTCGTTGATGAGACGATTGCGCTCAATCCAGCGATATCGTGGACGGTTGACGTTGACCGTAAGTGGTCAGCGTCAACCGTCCACGATATCGCTGGATTGAGCGCAATCG
>JBCCFC010000851.1:0-6123 GCA_039029935.1 Chloroflexota bacterium | reverse complement strand
TGTGAGTCGATTCGGAAAACTTGTATGTCTTGATGGTCCCAAAACAGGCACAGAATATGAACTCCTCGATGAGTTGATTACAATCGGTCGTGCGTTGGATTCCACGGTAGTTTTGGACGACCATTTTGCATCACGCAATCATGCAGAAATTTTACACATGGACAATGCCTATCAAGTTCATGATTTAAATAGCAAAAATGGTGTCATTGTTGGCAGCCGACAGTTGCCCAAAGGAGGCACCGCGTGGCTTGAAGATGGTATCGAAGTGCAGTTTGCCTCAACGCGCTTCCGATTCCACGATCCTTCGGCCACAATGACGGCCCCATCCCTCATTGCTATTCAAGAACCTGCGCTACGGGTTGATGTCAGTACACGCCAAGTATATGTTGATGGCGATTTGATTACCCCTCCACTAAGTGTCAAACAATTTGACCTACTATGGTTCTTGTTCCAAAATCGTGGCCGTGTTGTGACAAAAGATGAGATTGCACAGGCGGTTTGGCCTGAAGCGGGTGGGGATGTCTATGATGCCAACATTGACCGCATGGTAAGCCGTGTGCGCAATCGCATTGACCCTAAAAACAAGGATGCCCCTCGGTTTATTGAAACCATTCGAGGGTATGGCTACCAGCTTAAACTATAAGCCAGCACACCTCAAATTTCTGCCGATTTAGCAACAACAAACTTTTTAGCAGCCAACACACAATTATGTGTATTGGCTGCTTTTTTTATGCGTAGCTCACACAATCTCTTCAAAACTATACAGTGCAGATGATTGTATAGACCATCAACATCATCATAAATTCAACCTATTTTTATTGCCCAAATTGCATTTCTCTTTGCCGAAAAACTTTACGACCGCAATTTTTATCGACAACACGAAGGCTAATATCTATCAAATTCATAGCCAAATCATGGGTTTTTAAAGTTGTGCTGCAAATAAGTTGCCAACCCATTTTTTGTCATAAATCCGAACGAATAGCATCCACAATTGTATGATGATGTTTTATTGTGACCTTGGAATTGAGGGTTCAACTTTCCTAAACTATATAAATGAATAGATTCCTATCATTGAATACGTTCATCATACAATGATTATAAGAAATTGTAAAAATTCCGATATAGGCAATCAATACAAACAATCGACGTATTTTACAAATTTTTATCTCGTACTTTTGACGTAGTTGAATCGTAGCCTTAATACGTTTTTTGTCGTGACTTTTTAGAATTACGCAAATAGGCGTAAGATGATGGAACTTCCTGAGTGGTCTCGATTTTAGATTCGAGAGAATAAGTAAAAATGATACGGCATTGACAAAACAAATCGTTTTTGACGTTATCAAATTGCGTCAATGCCGTCTATAGAAAATGCAGATTAAAAACATCATTGAACAAATAGCCTTCCTTTTACAGTTCGCACTTTTTGATGACATGACAAACTGCGTAGGATAACGGTCTGGTTGATGTCTTGAAAAGATCAAAAATCATTGTGAAAAACAACTTACAATCTCGGATAGATACAAACACTTGAAACTGGCCTTCTTCTAAAGAGTGATGTGCCAAAAGTCAAATGTTTGTATATGACATCGCAAACACATTTTTACTAAAAGAGTTATCAAACACAGTAAAATCTTAATTGTGCAATTGCACACAGGAAGGTATTTTCATTATGAGTTTTGCACTCTCCACACACGACCACATGACCGCCTCAACGCCATCAATCGCTGCCACAACAACCAATCCAGCCTCAGTAATGGGGAATTCGATATCTGGAAGTTCTGTAAATGGAACAGCAGTGACCACCAATTGGGCCACCAACTTCAACCAAAGCATCTCGATTAATGGAAATGGTTCAATCAGCAGCGCGACAAATATACCTGTGACAAATATGCCAGGAGCTAACCGACCGAGCGATTTGCCAGGTGCGTTCACGGAAAAAACTGCATCAGAGCGAACTGCACCAGCCAAGACACTTGGGGCAACAACGGCTGTTGGCTCAACAACGGCTGTTGGGGCAACCGCTATGCAAAAAACGGGGCAGATGCCAGGGTCGATTGCCAGTTCAGTTGATGTTGACATGATTATTCAAGCGGCTCGTGCAGGTGATGATTTCGCCTTTACCAAATTGGTTGATTATTATCATGGCACAGCAAAGCGCGTTGCCCAGCATATTTTGCGCACCGAAGAAGCAGCGGCAGATGCGGTTCAAGAGGCGTTGATCAAGGCACACCGTGCCATGCCACGCTTTAAGGATGGTAACTTCCGTTCGTGGCTACTGCGCATTGTCACCAACACCTGTTATGACCACCTGCGACGTCAAAAACGTCGTTCAGCGGTCAGTCTAGATGAATTGGTTGAGCAATCTGGTGTTGAATTGCCAACGCAGGAAGCACCAGCTACGGAAAATCCAGAGACAGTGACGCTTCACAGCGAAACCATGTATCTGTTATTAGAGGTGATTGAAGAGTTGCCTGTTTGGCATAAAAATGTGGTTCTCTTGATTGATGTGCATGGCTATGACTATGCAGAGGCCTCAGAGATGTTGGACTTGCCACTAGGCACTGTCAAATCTCGTCTCAGTCGCGCCCGTTCAGCATTGAGGAATAAGTTGGTTGAAGCCGATTTAGTTCCTCAACATTTACGACCACAGTAATTCTTCAGAAACCCACCGAATTCATTCGGTGTCTAACATAGGAAGTACGCTAAAGCGCACTGGATTAGTATCTACATCAGCCTGTTTTAACAGGTTTCCCATATCAGTCTGGGGTTTCAATCCTCTATAACTTTTTCAACTAACGATCCGTTCGTTCTAGCCACACGGAACGCCATTGACCTACCAGATGAAACCCTAATCTCCGATAAACAGCACCTTCCTCTGGCGTATCCCAATACAGCACAGGTTGTTTTCCCAATGTGAATAATTCATCACAAAGCGCACTACATACGCTCTGACTCAGACCAAGGCCACGCCAGTTTGGATGTGTATACACACCGCCAATCATGGCAAGCTCGGTTGTTTCTGCATTACTCAATGCAGCTGACACAATCGTGATCTCTTTGCAGTTATCATCTGACGTGGCCGCTTCGCTTGGTTGATTACATTCTTTTGTCTTCAATAATGCAGCGATCCATAATCGCGTGTCTCGCAATGGCCGTTCAATGGCTTTGGATGTACGCGTCATGTGACCAGCGTCAGCATAGAACTCAATCAATCTTGGCAGATCGCTCATCGTTGCACGACGGACAATCATTGTTTGATCATTGCTGATTCCTGTGGCGGGTTTTGAAGGGCTAAATTTTTGAGGTTGGAAATCTTGTGCGCCTAGAGCCATCAATGTTTCTTCCTTCACACTGGTGGCCTGATACTGCTGTATATAGGGCAGTATGCTTTCCACACCATTCGGATTGTCCTGTAACCGTTTGGCGTCAACATCATGACTGTCGATAATTGCGGCCAACCCCACCCAATCGGCATCGACGTCTCCATAAATTGTCCAGCCATTCATATAGCGATTGAGGACAGCGCGCAGTTTCGGCTTATGATTTTGCGCTTCTTGCGCCCTATCACTTGTATTCCAATCACCCCAGAATTCGGATAGCTCATGCACCATGCCCAGCGATTCAATGTTGCCAAGCATATATAAGTTGTAGGGACGAGATTTCTGCAAGAAGGCAACCGTCTGTGCGCGGTCTTCTGCGGTTAAATGACGAATCAATGCAGTGCATCCTCCCCTGTTACTATCGAACCTGTTACTATCGAACCTGTTACTATCGAAAAGCCCAATTGCCCGGACCATGTTGCTGTAAATAAAGGTCAACAGCTTTTTCCATATCCTGTTGTATGTGGCCCGGCTGAGACCGCACCCAATAGTTAAAATCACTTGTCCATGCATGGCCTTGGAGCACGGTGCGTAGATGAAGTTGGGCAACGGGACCAATTTCTCGCCCCATGCCAGATTCTTTAAATCCAGCCACCACACGCTCGCGGTCATAGTCCACTTGCCGAAATGTTGGTTGCCATTGCCAGCTATCTTCATCAGAGTTTGATACGTTTTGCACCAAATCTAAAATCAAATACTGCGCACGCGGGTCGCCATTATAGGGCAAGCCCACACTGCCACCGTTGAAAATCGTCCAACGGTCTACTTTACGCGCCAACGGCCAGTGGGTATGCGCCGCCACGATGACGGATTCACTGATTGAAGCCAGAGACGACGCTACCCGTTCATCACTCACAATGGGGTCAATACCCACAAATGGGTTATAGGGAATGCCATGCAACAGGCGAATGGTTGGACCACGGCCCAAATCCAGCTTCATCTGCGCTGGGAAACCTCGGATGAATGTGTGGTGATAGTCAGTCAAACTCGACCAAGTCCACCAGAGTGTGGAAAACCGGATGCGATGTTGAAACGCACGATGAGCATATGATGTACCAAGACCACCCACAATCAACTCATGGTTGCCCTGAATGGAGGGCCAGTCTTGGTCCAAAGCGATGGCAAGGACTTCATTCGACCAAGGGCAACGGTTGATGAGATCGCCTGCAAGATAAATTGCATCGGGGCTTTGCGTTTGCAAATCTTCTAAAACCGCTTCGAGTGCAGGCAAGTTTCCGTGAATATCAGCCAAAATGGCAAGGCGCATAAATGATAGGTCCGTTAACTAAAGTCTGCTACTTTGAAAGGAAACCCCAGAGCGTTTAGGGTCCAGTGCATAGAGGGGATCACGTGATTTGACGTAGGCTTCACGCCCTGTGGCGGCGATATACTGTGCAAAAGCCCCTGCAATATCCTCCTCTGGCCGAGCCTCTGGTACACCATTGGCCCAACGGTAAAAGAACACAATTTCTGGCTCTGCGGTAATGAGTTCCCAATAAAACAACTGCCCAATCACGCTACCTGCTTCTAACAATCCTGATGTGAGATAGGCTTCTAAACATGGAGTAATATCATATGACACACGGTAGTGGGTCACACGCCATCCATCAACGCTATTTTGTCGATCAGATTCATCTACACTGTCGATAACAGCAAACTGAGCCGCTGGATCACCATTCAGGGGTAATCCCACACTGCCTGGATTGATGACATGCCATTGCTGTCGTTTGGGCGGATAGGTCTGTGGATTGGCATAGGCAAGTGAATCTGCCTCTTCGGGGTCTTCCCAAGAGATATAGCGGTCTACTTGAACATGGGTATGTGCAGAGACAAGCGTGGGTTGCGAAACAGAACGAATTGCAGACGCAATTTCTGAATCCGATTGCCTATTGTTAAATCCAACACGGTTGCGTCCAGGCACGCCATGTGTGACGCAGATGGGAGAGGTTCCGGGAATATAAAATGTACGTACATCGGGCAATGTCGCCATGTATGCTCCCTGTTCAGGCGTAATTTGCTTCACAAGCCAATGTAACCCACCCCAACGCACAGGGTCATCCGAGCCAGGCTCGGCGCGTTCGGTCCCAAAGTTCAAGTAATAAAATTCGTGATTGCCACGTACAACAACCCAATCCGTGTCCATCACAAAGTTGAGCACTTCCTGATTAAAGGGGACGCAGTTGATGAGATCGCCGTTAACCACGACCATATCGGGTTGGGGGTCCAATGTCTTTAATTTTTGGAGAACTGCTTGGAGCGCAGGCCAGTTCCCGTGTATGTCGGCTAAGAGTGCAATTCGCATTGAGTGTTATGCCACCCCTGTACTCAAAGCTGGTTCTGATTGTTCGTGTCCAGAATTTTTATGAGGAAGCAGTCCTAAGAACTGAATCACCGCACGAAGTGCTTGATTAACGCTTTCAGAATCTGGAAAATATTCACGGACATCTGGTGCTAATAGCACCGCATCTTTTTCTAGTGTGAAATACTGAGTTGTGACAGAACCATCCTCTTCCTCAATCATCACGGTGTGATTTTGTTTTGAAACATGGCTATATTTGCCACGTATTCCAGTTTTACCTGTGAAATCATATTCTGGTAGCATTTCGTCAGTGATTTCTCGATCATCAGTTTTCATAAGACCTCCGTTCAGATAATGTAACCCGACGGCTACTAATAATCCGTATTGTAACCAGTCGCTAGAAATATGAATGTTTTACCGTTAACTTCTGCCTCTGTATGGGAG
>JBCCFC010000850.1:0-6126 GCA_039029935.1 Chloroflexota bacterium | reverse complement strand
TCAAAGCCACCTGAGCGATGATTCCGGGTTTGTGTCGTTTAAACGTTGGATAATTCGGGAAAATGAACAGTATATGGAAATGTTCGGTCCATATTTTGCTGGTGATTAAAACAAACATTGTTATCATGACGCAGATTATCGAGCTACGCGAGTATGAAAAACAGGAAGTTGATATCCTTGCCCCTCATCATGTCACCACATTGCGTGAGGATTGCAGCCGCTACGTGACTATTCGCCCCGGCTGGCTGCCAGACACGTGGCAATTGGAGGCCAAGCAATACATCGGCATCATTGTGGTGGACGACCTTCAAATTCGTATCCACCCGAAAACGCCCGTCCACAATCTTTTCTACATGTTGACCTACATCTATGATTTGCCTGAATTTCGTGATGAGATGGCCGAGCTGACCGTCAGCGAGGATATCTTTGCCTTTATCGTGCGCATCTTTCTACAACAGGTCGAGACAATTATTCAGCGGGGCATCTATCGCAGCTATGTCGAAACGCAGGAAAATGCGGTCTATCTCAAGGGGCGGTTGTTGCTGGATAAGCAGCTACAGATGAACGCCATGCATCCTGAACGCTTCTATCAAAGGACACAGGCGTATACGGCTGACCTGCTCGAAAATCAGATTTTACAACACACACTTTGGTTTATTGCCCAAATTTGGGGACAGTCGTTGGATGAAACATCATCAGAAAGAACAGAAACCACATCCGTCATCATTGCCCAGCTACGGCGGTTGCGCGCTGCGTTTGCCGATGTCACGCCACGATTGATTGAGCCTAGCGAGTTTGCACAGATACACTACACACGCCTGAATGAACATTATCGACCCGCCATTCACCTCGCCCGTTTGCTCCTGCAACACCTTTCGCTCGAACATCAACCCGAAACAGAGCCAAACCGCAAAGCACTTTTCCCAGCCTATCTATTTAACATGAACTATATTTTTGAGTCCTTTGTTGCCAAATATCTCCAGACAAGGTTTCACAACCATCCAAATTTGCATGTTGACATCCAGCCTGCCATCTGGCTCGATCAACACCACACCACCAGCGGACGGCCTGATATTGTCCTCTGTGAGCATGAACCCCAGCAGCAGGTGTTCAATCAGCCCATCTGTGTGCTGGACACAAAATATAAACGCTTTGACCGCCAGCCCGAAGAGCATGACCGCAACCAAGTGTACCTGTATTGTCGCAGTTTGGATGTCCGCGAGGGTGTGTTAATTTATGCCGATGACCATCCCGTCAACTATCAAGCGGAGTTTCCTGAGGTGACGCTTCGGGGAATGGGTTTGTCATTGGCTGGAGAACGCACCGCATTTGATGCGCGCTGCCAAGTCTTTGCAAAGCAATTTGAACATCTCTACACACTTGGGAAAAGCATACATTTTTCAACAGAATCGTAGTGTATCATACGCCCTATGCTTGATTTTTTGCTACAGACCAAATTGCATATTCCACAAACCCGCCGCCATTGTGTCCAACGCCATCGACTAACAGACAGGCTGACTCAGGGACGTGTGGGGAAATTGACGATCATTTCCGCCCCCGCTGGTTATGGCAAGACCACGTTGGTTGCCGAGTGGCTACGCTTGTTAGGGGAGTCCACCCACGCATCAGGCACAACCCAAACCTGTCATACATGGTTGACGCTGGATGAGAGTGACAACGATCCAGCCTATTTTCTGCGTTACTTTGCAACGGCACTCCAACAACTGGATACATGCATTGGTCGCACTGTGTTAGAAATTCTGCAAGCCAATCAAGCTGGCAATCGTCAATACTCGCCAAACGGCATCATGGGTGGGTTGATCAATGATATGATGACATTGCAACGTGTTGATGAACAGGGCAACGTCAATCAATGTATCATCGCGCTAGATGAATACCAATTGATCAATAACCAAACCATTCATGATGCGATCTCCTTTTGGCTTGACCATCAACCATCACATGTACACTTGGTCATCATCGGTCGCTCTGCACCACCCTTGCCATTGCCACGCCTACGCGTACGTCATCAACTGAACGAAATCAATAGCAAAGACCTGCAATTTACACTGGATGAGGCGGCTGACTTTCTCAACTCTGTGATGCAACTCAATCTTTCGGCTGCGGACGTTGCCAAACTGGATCAGCAGACCGAGGGATGGATCGCAGGGCTGCAACTGGCGGCACTGTCGCTTCAGATTACTGATGACCCACAGACCTTTGTCCAGCAATTCACGGGAACCGACTATCAGGTGATGGACTATCTGATGGCCGAGGTGTTGAGCAATGAGGCGGAGGACGTGCGCTGGTTTTTGCTCTATACATCGATCTTGACACGCTTTACCGCCGATTTGTGCAACGTGTTGACAGGCCAGACCACCGGACACACTTTATTACGATTATTAGAGCAACGAAATCTCTTTGCAATACCACTCGATAATCAACGGCAATGGTATCGCTACCATCCTATTTTCGCTGAGTTTTTACAGGCACGCCTGCAACAAGCCCTGTTGCCGGATGCTGATCATAGAATTCGTCAACTACACGCGACGGCCAGCGATTGGTTTGCCCAGCAGGGGCTGATGGACGAGGCGATTGACCACGCAATCCACGCTAAGGATTATGCCAAGCTGGTTGCCTATCTCCATAATCGTGCCCGCCAGATGTTGTGGCAGGAGAACCGCCCACGCACAGTGGGCCGTTGGTGTTCGCAGTTGCCCGAAGATGTTTTACTAGCAGATGCCGTGCTTGCCGTGACCTATGGCTGGGCCTTGATGTATTCGGGACTTATGGACGAGCTTACTGTCTATTTGGCTAAACTGGATGTCGTTTATAAGGATTTACATGAATCTGAGATTCTAGCCAATAATATACTGGCTGGACTCTCGTTGAGCGATCTGTCTGGGGAGCTGGCGACGCTTTATGGAGAAGTCGAAATTTATGCAGGGCGCATTACGTCTGCACTCACTTGGCTCCAAAAAGCGGAGGCATCTCTCACAGCGCAAAACCCAACGATGCGCGCCATCGCACGTCAAGTTCAGGGCTTCGCCTATTATGTTCACGGCGATGTTGCGAATGCAGAAAAGGCATTGCGGGACGCCATCTTGTTTGCCAAACAAATCGAGAATACGAGCTTGCATATTTTTGCCCAGAGTGATTTGGCTGCAACCTATGTCATTGCGGGGCGATTGCAGGACGCTCATAATTACCTAAACGAACTCATTAAGCTTTATCCAGATGTGAATCAAACTCAATCGGTTTCCAGCTTGCTGACCTATCCATTTCTCATTCTCGCAAACATCTACTACGAGTGGAATCAACTTGGCGAGGCGCAGGCTTGTATCGACCATATCATGGCGCACACCAAGGAAAAAGAGACCGTTGCAACGCTGATCCATAATGCAAAGTTGACGTGGGCAAAGATTAAACAGGCACAAGGAGATTGGAAGACCGCGACTCGGCTATTGGCGGAGGCGGAGGTGCTGGCCTCAAAAGGCAAAAGTCTGCGTTTTATGACAATGGCAGGATTGGTGAAAGCGCAGTTGCATCTGCAAAATCACAAAGGGGATGAGGTTGCTGAGTGGATTGAGGCTCAAATGGCAATGGGTATATCCGATAATGATGGTGATGATGTAGAACAACCGGCCCACCAAGTACATGAAATTCAGGTTGTGATTGGTCGTTATCTGCTCAGTTGTCAGGATATCCCAGCGGCTATAGACCACCTTCTGCACTGTCAGGCCGAAGCCCAGGGACAAGGGTGGACCCCTAGTCTGGTCAAAATTCATATCTTGCTGGCACAGTGTTATGTCGCCCAAAAAGATACACCACAAGCACTGGCACATCTACAACAATCGTTGGCCTTGGCCGAGCCAGAAGCCTTTATCCGCACGTTTATCGACGAGGGTGCGCCGTTGACATCATTGTTGCGTCAGGCTGCGGAAAAGGGCATTGCCCCTGCCTATGTGGGTAAACTGCAAGCGGCCTTTATGCCATCCGTCAAATCCGAACAGCCATTGATTGATCCGCTAACCAAACGTGAACTCGAAGTGCTGGGTCACTTGGCCGATGGGCTGTCTAATCCAGAGATTGCCGAGAAAATGATTGTCGCCACTGGGACCATTGCTAAATATACCAACAACATCTTCTCAAAATTGGGTGTGCGCAACCGAACCGAAGCGGCGAATCGTGCGCAGACGTTGGGGTTGCTATAGACATCGCTTTTAATAATGAATTGTTGAATTGTTGAATTGTTGAATGATTAACGTGTGTGCTAGCCAAATCTTGATACTTGTTCGACCGCTCATTAACAATTCACAAATTCAACAATTCATCAATTCACAAATTAGCACCGTTTAGCCAAATTCGTTTACACCAACTCATCCACAGTCACTACACGGCCATCAACGATTGTTCCACAACCATAAAATACCAAAAAATTCATCATAAACGATTCAGGCTACCATCGCTGCCCCTTTACACTGTATGCTGGTGATAGAAATCGCAACAGAAATCACACCAAGAGTTACTGAGGTCAATCACCAGCAGAAGGGATATATAGAGGGATACAGAGGTACACCATGCAAGCAAGCGAATTAACAATGGTCATGCATCGGCTGTGTGAGGAGAGCCAGCAAAACCATCCATTTACAATCCATTCATGGACGCCTGCACCGCTGCAATTGGAAAAGGTAGTGCGTTTGGATTGGCCGATGGTGTGTGTCTTTGACTTGGTTGCCAACCACAAGATATGGCCCAAAATTTTTCCTTGGTTGCAGGATGTCGTTGTCGATAACACGCATGCCATTGTCAAAAATGGGCTGGGCGCACGCCGTCGCTGCAACTTTGGCAATGGCATGATTCTGGAAGAGGTGATCATCGGTTGGCATCCGCCACAGATGTATGCCTATGCCAGCTTGGACGACAATCATCCCTTTGGTATGACCTCGCATGTGGGTGTGCTGTCCTGTGGTAATGCGCTGTTGGATGATGTTGAGCAGAATGCGTCAGGTGACGTTGGGTCAACACAGACAACGTTGACATGGCGACACTACTTTCATCATCTGAATCCAGCAGCAATGCAAACGCAACTAAATCAGAGTTTAGACGCCGCTATTCAAGGGTTAATCGGCTGTTGTGGTGGCAAAGTTCAATCAACAACATACAATACGAACAAATTACGAACAAATAAGGAGCAAGTGATAAAATGGCTGTAATTACACGTGAAATTGAGATCAACGCGCCAAAGGCAAAGGTGTGGGATGTATTGGCAGATTTTGGCAATATTTCACGATTCAACCCCAGCGTACCCAAGTCCTATCTGACATCAGGGCAAACATCTGGTGTAGGCATGACCCGTCACTGTGATCTGTCGATGATGAGCGGTGCGTCGGTCGAGGAACGCGTCCTCGAATGGGTTGACGGCGAACGTATGGCGATTGAAATTTATGATGGCGAGAAGATGCCACCCATGCGGAAGGCCATTGCCTATCTATCCGTCTCTGAACGTAACGGCAAGACCTTTGTCACAGGGACAATGGACTACACGCTCAAGATGGGGCCGCTGGGTCGTGTGATGGACGCAATGATGGTGAAGCCACAACTGGGCAAAACGTGGGAGAAGCTGTTTGCCGGGTTAAAGCATCATCTGGAGACGGGTGAGACGGTGGATCATCGAACGTCTTTGAATTTGGGAGCTGTGGTTCCGGTTCCCGCGTAGCGAACCAGTTGAAATTGCATATATAAAGAGGTGTTTAATGTGAGCAACACCTTGAACACCTCTTTTGAGTTGAAATGTGGATAGCAAGCGGAGTTGCAGAAATACAGCCCCGATGGGATATACTACAATCATCTAATTCATAGTAGACTAACAACCGAGACATTCATCGTAAAGACCTTTTATCATGGCAGATTTATTATACAAAATTGCAACTCTATCTGGTTCGGAGTACGAGCTACTCGAAATACTCGTGAAATCTGGAGAGATAAGGCTAATCCACAAAATAAATTACCCATCGAAACGCGGAGTTAGCGGGGTACCCTCTGGGTCCTATTGCGGGTCGTACACGAGAACACCGGCATTAGGACCCAAAGGGTTCCCCTGCCTAACTCCACAAATATGTGGGT
>JBCCFC010000849.1:0-6144 GCA_039029935.1 Chloroflexota bacterium | reverse complement strand
TGAAAGTTGAAAGTTGAAAGTTGAAAGTTGAAAGTTGATTGTCCACTCATCACTCATCACTCATCACTCATCACTATTCACTCATCACTATTCACTCATCGCTATTCACCCTACCATTACACCTGCGCGGATTAACCAAAGTAAGTCCAGTTCTAGTGTCTTTGCCAACTCATCGCCCTCGTCTATCTCTAGTTCGCCGGAGGCCACGAGTGCAGTCAGTTCGGTCAACAGTGTGGGCATGTCGCGTGTGCCGTCCATGCGTTGGAGCAGTGCATGTTGGGTGGGTGTCAACTGGACACGGTCATGCCACAGGTTGGTGACAAGTGCGCCCGTATTGTTATGATCCTGGGCTTCGCGTCGTGCTACTGGGCTGGCGGCTGGCTTTTCGCTGGCTTGGAGTGCAAACGATGGCACAAAGCGATGCAGCCCGACCAATTTGCTGCTATAGCCAAAGCTCTGGATAAGGTTGCTTGCCAATAGTTGGATATCGGCGTTGAGTTGCTCTTGTGGTGGATGGGTGCTGGGATCAGCGGGGTCTGGGCGATAGACCTGTTGTAGGGACAGTTGGTAGAGTTGGTGAAAGGGCATGGCTTGCGGCCAGATTTGTCGCAGGATTGCCATCGCTGTCAAGGTGACAGGGTGGTCAGTAGTCAACACACCACCGTCACTGCTGGTCAAGCGCATCCTGTTGGGGTGGTCATCGCTGGTAAAGGATTCATCAACCTGCGCACGTGAACTGACATAGCATTGCTGTACCGTGTCAGGCCGCAGCGAACGACCGATCTCAACATCATCATGGCAAAGCAAAGATTGGCGGAACATGCGATTGCGCAGAAAGTCCATATACTGTTCGTACTCAATGGGATCATCGGAGATGCGTTGGAGATGTTGCAACACCTCTGGCTGGAAGCCGTGTGGCAGCACGTTACGGAGTTCGGCCTCAACCAAATATCGTAGCCCATGTTGCGCAATATGCTCGGCAAACTGGTAGAAATAGACAGGATCATTGACCGCTTCCATCTCATCATGGAGCAAGAAACCATCGTTGTTGCCTTTGAGTTCATCATCAACGGCACCGACAAACTGCTGCAAGAAAGAAGCATAGGCACTGTTGGCTGCGGGCACGGATGCGGCCATAAATTTGAGAACGTTGCGCGCCTCCTGTGCCCGTGCGCGGTCACCCTCGGCAGAATCGGCAGGCAATGAACGCGTATGAAAGAGCATGAGATCACGCACAATGCCCGCCATGTGCCAACCGGGATAGGTGTTATAGCTAACATAGGCGATGCCCGTAGGAGCCAGCAGTTGTTTGATGACGGCCAACATCTGGTCTCGTACAGGTTCGGGCGTCCACGAGTAGATGCCATGTGCCACGATATAGTCAAATGTACCCAAGGCAGCATCAGCCATGTCCATGATATCGAGTGCGATGAGTTGGATATTAGTCAGCCCCAGTGCATCGGCCTTGGCCTGTCCTGACTCGATTTGCCGCACCGAAAAATCGACCCCGACAAAAGTGCTTTGTGGAGAACCATAGGCCATGGGGATCAGGTTTGCACCCGATGCACAGCCGATTTCCAACATGCGGCATTCGCTGACAGGTGCAGGTGCTAGCCCTAATAGCGTGGCAAGCGTCGCCAGTCGGTCTGGATGTGTATGGACATATGAGAGGTTGGGATAGAGGCTTTGGTCGTAGCTTGCTTGAATTTGTCTTGATTTTTGAATTGTCATTGATGTTCCTTTTGTCGATAAACGGATGGCTCATTTCTAGTCCGTCCCTATTATAGCATATTGTTTTGACAAACCATCTTATCGTTCCTATAATAGGCAACTCAACTCACGACTATTTTGTTAATAGAATTATTTAAACTTTTAGGGGTAAGACCTTCGGGAAGTGTACAGAGAGACTTGCGTATGTCCAATAATTTATGGACACCTCGCGAAGGTCAAGGTTTGAAAGGGGAATCACATGGCAGTGTCAAAACAATTAGGAGAAATTGCGTTACGCGTCGAGGATTTGGATACGATGCAGGCATTTTATATAGATGTGGTTGGACTACCGCTGATGCGAAGATTTCCCACATCCGCCTTTTTCAAAGTGGCAGACGGCCTTGCAGGACATACACAAATCGTGGCCTTGTTTGATCGCCAAGGAGCCGAGAATTACACAAATATCAGCCCCGCGGCAACAACAGTCGATCACTTCGCCTTTGCCATTGACAAAGCAGACTTTGCCAGCGAGCGAGAACGACTGCTCGAACTAGGGTTACAGGTTGATGAATCGACCCATGCGTGGGTGCAGTGGCAGTCGCTCTACATTACCGACCCAGAGGGCAATCGAGTTGAGTTTGTCTGTTACGACGAGACAGTTTCGCCAGAATAGTATACGTAAAGCGAATCGCTGAATTTCTTGGTAGTGAGATTTCAGATGAGGCTGTGTCTGCGATTGTCGAGTACAGCATATCTGCTATGCGACAAAGAAAGCTCGCGGCTGGTGGGTCCCACGCCTTTTTAAAAGGGGTGGGAATACATTCTATAAGGCCATTCCACAAAATAAAATACCCGTTCAGTCAGCGGGGAACCCTCTGGGTTCTCGTGCGGGTCAAACTCGTGAGGTTAACTCGCACGGGGCGTGCTGACTGAACGGATTATGGGTAATTATTTTTGTGGAATAACCTAACAAAGGGACGAACGGTCGTTGGCGCGGTGTATTGTCAGACGATGAACTAGCCATGTATGAGAAAACCAAATTTCAAGTCTTGAGCTTGACGTGTGCGCAATGGTTAGAACAGGGGTTGAACAAATGTCTTCTAAGGAGGTTGACGATGATCAAACAAGGTTTGCGTGGTACAAATTTATTGCTGGTTCTTCTGTTATCCCTACACGTTTATCCCTACGCTGGTATTGCCGAGCTTTCACCCCACAGTGGCATGATGCCCACATCTCAAAACCAAACGACGACAACGTGGGAAGGGACGCTCAATTCGTTGAGCGAGACAGGTTCCCCCGGCGCAATCAGCTTTGAGGTGCAGGAAGATGCCGCTGGGACACCCACGGCTGTTGCCTATTCCATCACTATCAATCATTTGGTCATGACCGATGACGGACCTTCCTGTGCGACGGGTGCAGAAGCGACATACACGGGTGATGCCAATACGATTTTGCCATGGGCGGGTGGCGAAGCAGGCTATACATGGACGGCGAACCGCGATTTTAGCGGGACCGATCCACGTGCCTATAGCATCAGCGGCCTGCTGGGACGCACGCTGGCGGGAGATTATGTGGGACCCGAAACGTCCGAAGGAGCCATCACCTTTTTCTATGAGTTTGACATCGGCAATGGCGATACATTTACCATCCGCTGTTTTTGGAACTGGTCTATCGGTCCTGATGGCGGTGGCACACTTGAATTTGCCAGTGCATCCTATGAGGTTCGCGAGAGTGCTGGGCAGGCAACGATTACCGTCGTGCGGACTGGTAGCACAGACGGTGCGGTGACAGTTGATTATACCGTTGACAGCGATACGGCGCAGGTGGGTTTGGATTTCACCGCAACGATGGGGACGTTAACCTTTGGCCCTGGTGAGACGCAAAAGGACTTTATCGTGCCGATTTTGCCCGATAACATCAGCGAAGGCGTTGAAACGGCGACACCACAATTGAGCAACCCATCTGAGGGGGCCGAATTGGGGGCGCAAAGTGCTGCAACGCTTGAGATTGATGACCGTCTGGACCTGATTATGCGACCGTTTGATCTAAACCAAAGTCCGCTTGTCCAACAGGGGGCAAATACCATTCTCCAAAACATCACCATTGAGGTTGAAAACTCGTCACATCCAGCGGACCCACCCGCCAATAATATTGTGGTTGAAGTCAAGCATGGCAACAATATCGTCCATGCCCCCGCACCCTTTGCGCTTGCCCCCAACACAGTCCAAACCATACGATTTGATTGGGATGTCACCGCCCTGTTTGCCAATGCCAGCAGCGCACCGACGCTCACCTTAGAGGCGGTTGTGGATCCCGGTAATGCCTATATTGAGGTGCTGGAAACCAACAACAGCTATATCAGCAGCCGGGCGACGATTGTACCGACAGAGGTGCCTACGCCGACAGAGTTTGTCTATTTGCCCGTTGTGCGTAAGATGGGGTTATAGGCGTCTTGTATACAAAGCTTTCATCATAGTTCTACATCGGGTTAGCTAGTCGGATGTAGAACTATAAGTCCGTGTTGAGTGTAACTGTGTAAGAAAGTTGTGGAGACAAGCAGGGGTGTCAGCATACTGAGTGAGTTCGGATACGATATTATCGGAGAGACTCAGGGTAACTGCTGGTTCCCGCTGCTGAAAGTGAACCCGTCTGCCATCTCGTGCACGTCGGTCATCAACAAGTCGGCGCAGAAACTCTCTGAAAAAATAGATGATGTATTTCCCTCTGGCAAAATTCGCTTCGTCGGATGTCTGCATCTTTCTCTCGGTTTCATCTAATTCTTCGTCAGAGACAACATAGGCATTCGGAAATAGAGCAAGGAAAGAAGCAAATTCCTTTTTTGTGGTGACAGTCTGTAATGTGATATTGATGATGCCTTCGGGCGCATGTGCTTTGAGATGGAGTTGTCTGTACTCTTTGTGCTTGCGCTCTTTTTGACGCTGCAAATACAGCCATACATGTACCCGCCGCATTGCTTGCAAAAAATGCATTAATTGCAGTTCAAAGAGATCAAGCGTCGGTTGATAGTCATCATCTTCTTCATCTAGTAAAAACTCGTCACGCATAACTTTTAAGAATGCTGAACGTGTAACATATAAATTCTCAAACGAGTAGCCAGGCGTCACATAAAGTTTGTCGTGACTTTCCTCATGTAAATCGTAATCACGATCTACAAAAAAAGCGATATGCGCATTGCCATATTTTGGTTTGGTTTCCCAAAGCGCAAGCAAGGCAAGCACATTGTCTTTGCCATTACAATAGAGTGGCCGGCTTAATGTCTCTTGTCCACGAAAGACAATCTCACGGATGCGTGGATTGTAGTATTTGGGATCATCTTTGCCTTCAAAAAAACAAAAGAGTTTCTCCGGTGTTCGCTGATAGGCTCGCATAAACCGAGACCACACGTCGGCACGAGACTGTTCTTTTTTCTGATGTAATGTTCGGGGTCGTGAGCGATCAGACATGCGCTACCTGTCCATTTCTATAGGTAATATCCAACACATCACCATATTGCAGAAGACCATTGTCATAAATAAATGGCGAGTGAGTTGCAGCCAATAAAAACTGTGTATTGGTCTTTTCAACAATGTCGGTAAGTAGTTTTTCTTGCCACTCAACAGATAAGGACAATTCAGGCTCGTCAAAGAAAACGGCAAATGGTCGAGTTTGCTCGAAATCGAGCAGTAGCCGTGTAAAAATCGAGATGATTTGTTTTTCACCCGAAGAAAGCCGCTCCAAACGAATCGGTTGTCCATCTGCCTTTCGGACCACCTGCAAACTCAGTTCTTTGGCATTGTAGAAAACTTCCTTGTCACGGAGGTATCCATTGACAATATTGACAAAGGTATGGATGGCATCATCTTTATCTTTTTGTGATTCATAGATTGTAATCAGATTGGATAAAAAGTAGGCCAACGGTTCATATTTAGAATTTATAATTTCACTCGAATTAACCAGTTCTAAGATACGAGTACGGCTTGCTTCTGCCACATTATCGCCACTACGGCTTAGAGTTAATATCAATTTTTCTTTATCCAAAAGTTTATCATAGTGAATTAAATTACGATTAATTTCTACAGATAGTTCATCTAACATGCGTCCATTAATTTGTGTAAATTCTTCAATAAATATATTTTTCATATCTTGTGTGATTCGATTCCACTGACGATGTATGTCTTCCATCTCGAAGTGTATAATCTGCTTAGATTGAAAGTTAACATTAGTTTTTTTATATCCGATATTATACAAATTTTCCTCGACGAGTCTGTAAGTAGGAAAATATAAAATTTGATAAGGGAAATTATCCAAATCCATCTGTTCATCCCTCATAGTCTCCAGATTCGTTAGCTCTATTCCAATCGGCCATTTTGTCGTGGGGCTAATTCTAGCATCGTCTGACTGCACTTCTGCCAAATTACAGTCTATGAAATCGGT